>JAGQYU010000086.1:0-5155 GCA_020435885.1 Flavobacteriaceae bacterium | reverse complement strand
ATGACCTCTCGACTGCGCTCGAGGTGACAAAACCCAAAGCGGCCATCATCCGTGAAAAAGGAAGCAACTCAGAACGTGAAATGGCACATGCCATGTATTTAGCAGGTTTTGATGTAAAAGATGTACATATGACCGATCTTATCTCCGGAAGAGAAACATTGGAAGATGTACAATTTATAGGTGCTGTAGGAGGTTTTAGTAATTCTGACGTTCTCGGTTCTGCAAAAGGCTGGGCTGGGGCATTTATGTATAACGAAAAAGCTAAAACAGCTCTTGAAAATTTCTTTAAACGAGAGGACACGCTTTCTGTGGGTATTTGTAATGGATGCCAATTATTTATGGAATTGGAGTTGATCAATCCTGAACATGAAATACATGGGAAAATGCATTATAATACCAGCCATAAACATGAAAGTATTTTTACATCCGTAAAAATTGAAGAAAACCATTCAATAATGCTTTCATCGTTAGCCGGAAGTACGTTGGGAATTTGGGTAAGTCACGGTGAAGGAAAATTCAATCTACCTATGCCAAAAGATGCTTACAACATTGTAGCTACTTATGGTTATGAAGGGTATCCTGCCAATCCAAACGGTTCTGATTATAATACAGCTATGTTGTGTGATAAGACCGGTAGACATTTGGTTTCTATGCCTCACTTTGAACGTTCTATGTTCCAATGGAACTGGGCTTACTACCCTGATGGTAGAAAGGATGAAGTTTCTCCATGGTTAGAAGCTTTTGCAAATGCCAGAAAGTGGATTGAGTCAGTAAATAGTTAACAGTAAGCAGTTAACAGTAGTCAATCCTTCTAATTTTCCAAAAGCTTTTTATTTATCTGCTTTACCAACTTAGGGCCTTCATAAATAAAGCCTGTGTACAGTTGCACTAAATCTGCACCGGCATTGAGCTTTTCCAAGGCATCTTCTGCTGAGTGGATTCCTCCTACACCAATAATTGAAAAAGACTTATTGGATCTTTCTGCTAAAAAGCGAATTACTTCTGTTGATCTATGCGTTAATGGCTTACCACTTAAACCTCCTGTTTCATCTTTATCTTTGGAAAGTAACCCTTCTCTGGAAATGGTTGTATTGGTAGCTATTACTCCGTCAATTTTTGTTGTATTTACTATATCAATAATATCTAATAACTGACTATTCGTTAAATCCGGAGCAATTTTTAGTAAAATTGGCTTTCTGGAAGGTTTTGTGTCATTCTCCTGCTGTAGCCTGTTCAATAAATTAGTCAACGGTTCTTTTTCTTGAAGATCACGTAAATTAGGTGTGTTTGGTGAGCTTACATTCACCACAAAATAATCAACAACATCAAAAAGTACATTAAAACAACTTACATAATCATCCACAGCATTTTCGTTGGGAGTTACTTTATTTTTGCCAATATTGCCACCAATAATAATATCTGTTCTCTTATTCCTTAACCTTTTAGCAAGTACTTCTACTCCGTCATTATTAAAGCCCATACGGTTAATGATACCTTTATCTTTTTTAAGTCGAAATAATCGTTTTTTGGGATTGCCTAGCTGCGGTTTGGGTGTAACAGTTCCCACCTCAATAAAACCAAATCCATAGTTTGAAAGTTCATCAAATAATACTCCATTCTTATCAAAACCGGCTGCTAGCCCTACAGGATTCATAAATGTTAAACCAAACAGATTGCGCTCTAATTTTTTATCATTTACAACAAATTGATTCCTAACTATTGAAGGCACAAACGGTAACTTAAAACCAAACTTCAACATAGAAAATGTGAAATGATGCACTCTTTCGGCATCGAATAAAAACAGTATTTTTCTGATAAGTTTATACATAGCTTACTCTTTATCTAACCAATCTTTAAATTGTTGAGAATCATACAAATCAATAAAATTTTCTCTAACAGTATATTGTAACCTATTTTTGCTCAGTTCAAAGTCCTTGACCATAATTTCTAATATTTCAATGGCGCTATCAAATTTTTTTGTTTCGGCATAAATGGTCAACAAACTATCATATGAGTCTAAAAACGACGGGTAATTTTCAGCAAGGTTTAAAAAATAATTTTCGGCATTTTCATAATCGTTTTTCAGATAATAAATATTGGCCCTATAGAGGTCTAAAAAATCATCACCTTCCAAAGCATTGTCCAATGAATCAATATGCTGTAAGCATTCATCATACTTGGCTTTTGCCATGGTTTTTTCTATCATCAACAAATATAAGCCGGGATCATTAGGAAAAGATTTGCTATAATCTTCAATTGCCCTTGCATAGATATGATCTGATAAATTTTGAGTAATCAATACCAAATTCATCCTAAAAGTTTTGTTCTTTTTGTGTTCTTCAGGTATTTCTTGATACAATTTATATGCCTCTTCCGACTTTCCTTGATTATTCAATTCGATTGCTTTTTTTAATTTAATGAAGCTGAGATAATAAGGTTTTGCTGTTTTTTTGAGTTCAGGTTTATCAAGTTCTAAAATGTAACCTACATAAAGACTTTTAAAAGTATCACTCCAGTTTTCACCTGTAAGATACACGTACATATCAACTATCTTGTAGCCATCAGGAGTATCCTCTAGTAAAAAATCATGATAGTTAATTACCTCATCTTCAGAATACAACCTAAAGAGTAAGTGAAACTTTCTATGTTCATCTAAATAGAACTTCAAATAATTATAAAATGCCCCACCTGCAATTTCTGTAGTTAAAATATTACCCAGATCGAGTTTTCTGAACCCCCCAATGAAGTTTTTATTGAAATCGTTTATTTTCTTCTTTTTCGATTTGATCAAAAACCGATCAACAAATCTGTCAAAATCAAATAAACTGTTTATGTAGTTTTTATCTTGAAGATTGATAGTTTCTTCAATCCGCTCACCAATAGAATCAACTTCGGCAAATCTATAGGTAGATTTTTCTTGAGAACTTACAAAGTTACTTACTAATAAGAAAAATATACCTACAAATTTTCTCATTGCATCATTGTCTCAATTCTGCTTTTAAATTCTTTTCAAACGCTTGAAGTAGTTTTTGCATAACGCCATCTATCTGTTTGTCATTCAAAGTTTTAGACTCATCCTGCAATACAAAACTTACTGCGTATGATTTTTTATTTTCAGGAAGTTTATCACCTTCATACACATCAAAAAGATCAACCGATTTCAAATAACTCCTCTCAGACTGGAATGCTACATTGTAAATCTCTTCAAAGGAAACTTCGACGTCTAACAACAGTGCCAAATCTCTTTTAACAGCAGGGAATTTTGGCAGTTCGTCAATCTTAACAGTAGCCAATTTTAGATTTTCTATCAATTTATCCCATTTGAAATCTGCAAAAAGAACCTCTTGTTTTATACCAAATTCTTTAAGGATCGCTTTTTTAACTACGCCAAATTCTACCAATGAAATTTTGCCTACTTGTAATGAAACAGCTTCAGAAAAAACATCATTTTTAACTGGCTTAGATTTCATATTATTGTAACCAAGTCTGCTTAATAAGCTGTTAATTATCCCTTTAAGGTAGAAGAAATCTGACTTTTTAGCAGCAGATAACCAATTATCGTTATTTCTATTTCCGGTTATCAATAATGAAAAATGTTTTTGCTCTGAATATCCACTTTCAAATTTGTGGTATGTTTTGCCAAATTCAAACAATTTTAAACTATTGTTCTTCCTGTTGATATTGTAGGCAATAGCCTCCAATCCACTAAACAACAATGATTGCCTCATTACAGACAAATCTGAGCTTAACGGATTTAGCATTTCAACATTATAAGCATCATTTATATGCTCTGATAAGCTAGCGTATTTGGGAGTAGTTAATGAGTTAGCCATCATTTCCATAAAACCTAAACTAACCAATTGATTGGAAAGCAAGTTTTGCAGTTTGTCCTCTTCCACCCTGTTTGAATAGGATATGGAAGTATTCAATTTTTCAGTCGTGTTGATATTATTATAACCATACACACGCAAAATTTCTTCAACAATATCAGCTTCTCTGGTAACATCCACTCTGTAAGCAGGTATTGTTAGTCCTAATCCTTTTTCTGTTTGGCTTGTAATTTTAATATCTAGCGAAGCTAAAATATCTTTAATAGTATCTTTAGAGATTTCTTCACCAATCAATTTAAAAGCCCTGTCGTAAGAAAAACTGACCTGATGGTCTTCTATCTTGTGAGGATACATATCAATTACATCAGATGTAATTTTACCTCCTGCAATCTCTACCATAAGCAATGCTGCTCTTTTTAAAGCATATTCGGTAATGCTTGGATCTATTCCTCGTTCAAAACGAAAAGAAGCATCTGTATTTAAACCATATCTTTTTGCAGTTCTTCTGATGTTTACCGGATTAAAATAAGCACTCTCTAAAAATACACTGGTTGTTTTTTCTGTTATACCGGATTTTAACCCTCCAAAAACACCTCCAATACACATGGGAGTAGCATTTCCATCACAAATCATTATATCCTCATCATCCAGCTTTCTTTCGACCTCATCCAATGTTATGAAAGATGTTCCATTCGGCAAATTTTTAACCAATACTTTATTGCCTTTTATTTTAGCAGCATCAAAAGCGTGTAACGGCTGACCCAATTCATGTAAAACATAATTGGTGATATCTACAATATTATTGATGGGATTTAGCCCTATTGCTTTTAGTTTTTCTTGCAACCATTTGGGAGAATCTTCTACCTTAATATCAGAAATAGTAACTCCTGCATAACGTGGCACTTGCTCGTAATTTTCTACTTCAATATCAATCTTTAGACTACGCTCTGAAACATAAAAATTACTTACTGAAGGTGTTTTTAATTCAACGTCAATACCTTCTTGTTGTAATAAACCGGCTCTAAGATCACGTGCTACACCATAATGACTCATAGCATCAGCCCTATTAGGCGTAAGACCGATTTCAAAAACCTGATCGGTTGTTATTTTAAAAACATCCGCTACTGCCATACCCGTCTTTAAAGCGTTATCCAAAACCATTATACCATCATGGTCTGAACCTATGCCAAGCTCATCTTCGGCACAAATCATACCACGGCTTTCTTCACCACGTATGTTTCCTTTTTTAATTTTTAGCTCATCACCATTCTGCATATAAAGTGTTGTACCAACCGTAGCCACAGGTACTTTTTGCCCTTTGGCAA
>JAGQYU010000085.1:9138-23940 GCA_020435885.1 Flavobacteriaceae bacterium | reverse complement strand
TGTGCCTCAGTGCGGTTATTGCCAGGCTGGTCAAATAATGACTGCTACTGCCCTATTAAAAAATAACCCAAATCCTAGTGATGAAGAAATTGATGCTGCAATGAATGGTAATATTTGCCGTTGCGGTACTTATACAAGAATTAAAAAAGCGATCAAAACTGCTGCTGCCAATTCTTAGAACTTGTTCAATAATAAAAACTTAAACAACTTAACATGACACTTGTAAAAACTACATACGGCAGACGTTCTTTTATAAAAACAACCACACTATCTGGTGGAGGACTAATGATAGGTTTTAGCTGGTTAGCATCATGTAAACCTTCTCCAAAGCAAATTAAAAATATGCCTGAAGGATGGTTTCATATTAACGGATTTTTAAAAATTGGAGAAAACGGCTTGGTTACTATTATGTCGCCAAACCCTGAAATAGGGCAAAACGTTAAGACTTCTATGCCAATGATCGTTGCCGAAGAATTGGATATTGATTGGAAAGATGTAATCGTAGAGCAAGCACCTTTAAATACTGATATTTTTACCCGCCAATTGGCTGGAGGTAGTCAGTCCATAAGACAAGGTTGGGAAGGGCTTCGTATGGCCGGAGCTACTGGCAGACATATGTTAAAAGAAGCTGCAGCTAAAGCATGGCAAGTTCCTGTAGGAGAAATTACTACTGAAGTCGGAATGTTACATCATAAAGCAAGCGGAAAATCTGCCGATTATGGTGAAATGGCCTCTGCCGCCGCACAACTGGAAGCTCCAAAAGAAGTAGCACTAAAAGACAAAAAAGACTTTACAATAATCGGCACATCTCGCAGAAATGTGGATGGGCCAAAAATTGTTACAGGGCAACCGTTATACGGATTAGATTATACTCAAAAAGGCACGCTTATCGCAATGATTGTACATCCTCCAGCCTTTGGGATGAAATTAAAATCATATGATGATTCTTCAGCGAAAGCTATGCCAGGTATTAAAAATATTTTTACTATCGATACTTATCCTGAAGGGCAAAATAAACAATGGTCTGATGTAAGTGCTTTTTCAGATTTATTGGTAGTAGTTGGCAATTCAACTTGGGAAGTATTGAACGCCAAAAAAGCTTTACGAATTGAGTGGGAAATGGCTGAAAAGAATAATCAGTCAACAGCACTTGAAGATACTAAAACTCACATCGCTAACATGGCCGAAGTTGCTTCTAAACCCGGTAAATTGGTAAGAAAAGATGGCGATCCTGAAAAAGCATTTAAAAATGCCGCAAAAATAATTGAGCGCAGTTACTCAGCTCCATTCTTAGCACACAATACGCTTGAACCCATGAACTTCTTTGCCAATATCACTGCTGATAAGGCTGAATTAGTGGGCCCTACGCAGACCCCTGAGTTTATGGAAAAAAGTGTAGCAGAACGCTTAGGCTTGCCTCTTGAAAAAGTTGATATTCAAATGACTCGCCAAGGGGGAGGCTTCGGTAGAAGGTTATATGGCCATTTTATGGTTGAAGCTGCTGTCATTTCTCAAAAAATGAATGCTCCTATAAAACTTATCTATACCAGAGAAGATGATATGACTTTCGGAACATACAGACCTTCATATTATGTTACATACAAAGCAGGTTTGGATGAAAATAATAATCTAATAGCTTTTTATGTAAATGCTGGCGGTATACCAGAAAGCCCTTTAGCTGCAAATCGTTTCCCTGCCGGGGCTGTAGCTAATTATCTAGCAGAAGAATGGTCTATAGATTCAAATATTACCGTTGGAGCTTTCAGAGCTCCCAGATCAAATTTTATTGCCGGCGCTGAGCAGTCTTTCTTAGATGAAGTGGCCGAACTGGCAGGTAAAGACCCTATTGATTTCCGATTAGAGCTACTCAATAAAGCTATGGAAAATCCTGTTGGAGAAAACAACGATTATGATGCTAAGCGCTATGCAGGTGTATTAGAATTGGTAAAAGAAAAGTCTAATTGGGGGCAAGAACAACCAAATGGTATACAAAGAGGTGTTGCTGCCTATTTCTGCCATAACTCTTATGTGGCCAATGTGTTGGATATGAAAATGGAAAACGGTAGGCCTGTAGTTGAAAAAGTACATTGCGCCATAGATTGTGGCATTGTGGTAAATCCTGATGCTGCTACAAATCTAACTGAAGGAGGCCTTGTGGATGGTATTGGCCATGCTATGTTTAGCGAACTAACCTTAAAGGACGGAGAACCTCAACAAAACAATTTTGACAAATACCGTCTTATCCGCCATAGTGAAGCGCCTAAATCTATCGAAGTTCATTTTGTAAAAAATGATATAGACCCAACTGGTTTAGGAGAACCGCCATTTCCACCAGTATTTGGGGCACTTGCTAATGCTTTGTATAAAACTACCGGTAAACGTCATTATCATCAACCATTTATATCTGAACGGGCAGCAATTTTGAGTTAAGTCAATTGTTTTGAAATAACTTTAGGCTCCTTATTTTTGAAAAATGACGCATGAAATTAAGCAACTGTTCCATTTGGCTTCTCAATGGCAGCAGCATGGAAGAAAATCAGTCTTAGTTACTGTTGTAGCTCTTGATGGCTCCTCATATAGAAGGCCGGGGGTGCGTATGCTCATCAATGATAATGATGATGTTTTTGGCGCTGTTAGCGGTGGCTGTGTTGAAAAAGAAATTCAGCTTCAAGCGCAAAGTGTTCTGAAAACGAATATACCGAAGGTGATGACCTATGATGGCCGCTTACGTTTAGGCTGCGAAGGAATCCTTTATATTTTGATAGAACCTCTACACCTTTCTGATGAACTATTAGAAACATTCAATATGGTTCTAAAAAATAGATCAGCATTCAAAACAGAATCCTATTACACTTCAATAGTAACTGAATCAGAAAGCTTAGGTACCGAAATAGTTTTAGACGGAAAACGATTTTCACTACGCTCTGAGTTTAAACCTTCCGATAAGGAAAAAATGGAATGTTTTACACAAACATTCCCTCCACTTTTTCAACTGTATATTTTTGGCGCAGAACATGATGCTGTTCAGTTAAGCTTAGCTGCCAGCAATTTAGGTTGGGAAGTAACCATTGTGGCCGATCCTAATGAATCTAAAACATTAGATTATTTTACAGGAGCTGCACACTTAATTACACCTACTTTTGAGCAATTAAATACTTCTGAAATTGATGAGCAAACAGCTGTTATTTTGATGACACATAGTTTTAACAAAGATGTGCAATATTTAATGGCTTTGAAAGATGTTTCTCCTGCATACTTCGGATTATTAGGTTCAGTACATAGAAGAGAACGTATTTTGGGGAAATTTTTAGAGTATCACCCTGAGACTGATACTGAATTCTTAGAGCAAATATACGGACCGGCCGGAATCAATATAGGCGCCGAAAGCCCTGCTGAAATTGCTATTTCAGTTTTAGCGGAAGTATTAAGTGTTGTTAGAAAAAAAACTCCGATGCCTTTGAGAGAGAAAATCGGTAACATTCATGTCTAAAATTGTTCATTTACTTATAGCTGCCGGCGAATCTAAAAGAATGAAGCAACCCAAACAATTGCTCAGTTGGGGAAATAATACATTGATTGAACATCAAATACATACTCTTTTAGGCACAAACCAAGATGTTATCGTAATTTTAGGTGCGTATGCAGATGAAATCTTTCCTGTTATTAAAGATTTCCCTATAAAAATAGTTACAAACAAACAATGGGCTAAGGGTATGGGTACATCAATTGCCTACGGTATAGAAATGCTTTGGAGCAATTTCCCTAATACAGATGGAGTTTTGATTTCCTTGATAGACCAACCTCTTGTAACCAACCATCATTTTGAAAAAATGATCAACAGGTTTGAACCTGAAAAAAGGCAAATTATCGTTTCAAGATCTACAGAAGGTTGGACAGGTGTTCCTGTTCTTTTTGATACTTATTACTTCGATGCTCTTCAAAAATTATGTGGTGAGGAAGGAGCTAAAAAAATCATTCGGCAAGAAAATTCAAATGTAGTATATATTGATGCAGCTAACTTGCTTACGGATATGGATACCCCTGAAGTCTATCGGGAGTTACATCAAAAATTTTTAAGTAACTAATATTTCTTAGCTACTCAATATTACTATTATAAAATTGCATCCCTAACGTAGGGTTTCCATTATGGTCAAACAACGTTGCATTATCCCAATGAGAACCCTTTCCCCAAAGGGTATTACAATCTGTTGAAACCCAAGCGGGTTCCCAGTAGATCAATCCTAATCCTCCAGCTTTTTCAATAATATCTTTAAGATCGTTTAGATAATTTAACTGCCCTTGTTGTGTTGCTGGATAACCATTTATCAAAGCATTGGAATCTAAAATATTATTAGCTTCGTCAATATTTTCCAAAGTAAATGGATACGCTGTTTCCACAACCATTAGTTTTTTATTGTATGTTTTTATCAATGTTGATAATGCTTCTGATACTTTATCAAATTTGTAGGTAGACCATAAGGGGTAGTAAGAAAGTCCTATCCAATCATAATCTATTACTCCATTCTCTGACGCCTCTTTAAACCACCACAAAGCATTTTCAGGTTGTGCAATATGCAACATTACTTCAATATCTTTAGAAACTGCTCTTACAGCTTCAATCCCTTTATTGATCAAAAAAGAGTTTCTGCTCCAATCTATTGGTTCAAGATTTTCTCCTTTTTGGAGTATCATAGCATTTATTTCATTGCCTACCTGGACCATTTCCGGCATTAAACCGTCCTTGGACAGATTTGAAAGTGTTTTATAGGTATACTTATAAATGGAGTCTCCCAACACTTCTTTATTGTCTATAACATTTAACCAAGCTGCCGGAATTTCCTGTTTATTAGGATCAGCCCATGTATCTGAATAATGAAAATCCAGCAAAACTTTCATTCCGTTTTGCTTAGCTTTAGCAATTGTTTTTTTAACATCATCATAGTTTGAATACTGTGTCCACGAAGGATTGTTCCACAAACGTACACGTACTAAATTTGCTCCTTGGTCTTTAAATATCTTATACGGATCTTCTGTTATTTCTTCATCATTCTTATAGACTGCTCCACAATCAATCATCTCATTAACATAAGAAAGATCAGCACCATAGTAAAATGTTTCTGAGGAGTTTACAATTGTATCATCTTCTGTTTTTTCTTTTCCTCCTTGAGAGCAAGACATTATACATGCCGAAAGTAGAATCAAAAAACTTTTATACATATCTTTTGTTTTGTATTAAAAATACAGAGGCTATCTAAAAGTTAATTAAAATTTAGACCGTTACATTGAGTTGAACCAAAATGCCTTGTTAACAATAACTTAGATTTCTCGACTGCGCTCGAAATGACAGAGAAAAAGACTTTTTTAAACAGCCTATTGTTGTTATTGCTCTTGTTTTACTTTTATCTCTTCTACTACTCTAAATTTGGTTCGCCTATTCAGTTGATGTTGTTCTTCTGTACATTCAACACCATCAATACATTCATTAACCAATTCTTCTTCTCCTTTACCTTCACCAGTAATTCTGGAAACATCTATTCCTTTAGAGATTATATATTCTACACTAGACTTTGCCCTTTTGTTTGAAAGCGATTTGTTATACCTTTTTGACCCTCTGGAATCGGTATGAGACGTTGCATGTATCTTCAATTCAGGATACTTGTTCATTACTTCAATTACCTTATCCAACTCTAAAGCAGCATCCGGTCTAATATCATATTTATCAAAATCAAAATAAATGATATCTATATTCACCAACAATTCATCTCCAACAGAAATAAATTCATTAGCCATTTCTATATCCTTTTCAATTACAGGGGCACCTAAATCGTTAATTGTCTTAACTTTTGCCGTATATTTTAAATACCCCTCGTTAGTAGCTACCAAGGTATATGTACCATTACAAGGAACATCAAAACTATAGGAAGCATCATCTTCATGAGATGCCGTGATTTGAAGTTGGTTACCATCCTCATCTAAAATAGATACAATAGCTCCGATAATTAATTCTTTGGTTTCTCTATCTCTAACAACACCTCTTACTGTCTGCAAGCATTCAATATATAATTCTTCATCCTCATTGAAAGAATAAATGTCATCATCTCCCTTACCTTCTTTTCTGTTGGATGAAAAATAACCTTTGTGTTTTTCATTTTCGATAAAATAAGCAAAATCGTCTTTAGGGCTGTTGATAGGTTCTTCTAAGTTCAGTGCATCTGAAATAGTGTTATCGAATATCTTAACAGCAAAAACATCTAAATTTCCGTACCCGGGATGACCGGTTGATGAAAAGTATAGAATATTATCATCACTAATATAAGGGAACATCTCACGTTCTTCTGTATTTACTTTTGGGCCGAGGTTTTTGGGCTCTCCATAAGTACCGTCCGGCTTAATGTCTACTACAAAAATATCTGTCTTCCCAATAGATTCCGGCCTGTCAGAAACAAAGTACAATTGGGTTTCATGTTTGTTGAGTGTAGGCAAACCTGTTTGCCATTCATCACTGTTAAAAGGCAATTTCTCTACATTGATCCAATCACCGTTTTCGGCAACATCTGCTTTGTATAACTGTATGTTATCAAAACCAGTCGCACTTCTAATAGATCTCTCTTTATCATTATAATTGTTAGCACTGAAGTAAGCCGTTTTACCATCTTTGGTAAAAGTTACTACGGCATCATGCAGTTTTCTATTAACATCACCTTCAATAGCTCTTTTATTAATAATTTGACCTGTACTGTCAATATCTCCAACCCAAATATCTAAATAAGGCTGGTTATTTTCTCTCCAAACTCTTCTGACTATAGTTACCTCTTCACTTGGAGCTGCAAAAACAATTCTGTCTTCGCCATATTTAGCAACACTGAATTCGGACAGCTTGGTGTTTACATCAAGGTTTTTTATACTATGTTTTCCGGGGGTAGTCTGAGCTTGTAATGCAATAGCAAACATTACAATTAACAGAGTAATAATTCTTTTCATATAGCTTAGTTTCGAGTCTTGCCTATATATAAAGACACCAACTCCACACCCCACTACATTAATAGTTAGTGTAAAATTTTGGATAGGGGAGTCAGAAATCTCTAATCAGAAAAGACCAAAGATTAACTTAGTTTTTATTTGTCCAATACGTTAGGTTATATACTAAACCCTAAGCACTGGAGCGCTAAAGTAATTAAAATTTAGATTATTTTTTAAATTATACGGAATTTAATTTCATAAAAAAAGGCTATTTAATCCTTTTAATATCTTCATTTTCAATTAAATTGTTATAATCTAAGTGCCACCCGAATGTGCTTACCAACTGCTCAATCATTTTAACAGTATCAAGTGCTTTACTTTTAGCAGAATATAATAATTCACTATCCGGTATTTTACCCTCAATATTCTGTTTTACTTTTTTATTGAGCTCACTAAGATCATTAGCAGCAAATTTATTGAACAAGCCATTGCTAACATCATAGTATTGAATATCGGTCTCTATGCTTAAAATTTCTGGGCTTGGAAAATGTTCTAAGATCAGTTTCTTCTTTTCAGGATTAGAACTCAGTTTTATTTTTTTCATATCAAAACCAATAAGCACCTTGGCGTTAGCCAATACTATTGCCTTTTTTCTGCTGGTAACCAGACTCAAAAACACATCTTTAACGTCTTCAAAGTGCATTATTTCAGAAAAATCACCTTCCACGGTGATCATTTTAGAAACATTTCTAATTTTTTGTAATAGCACCACCGATTGCTCTTCGGTTTTATTTCTCACAAATTTATTTCGCAAAAAATAAACCACTAAACCAACAACTGCCGCACCTAAAATTAAACCAATTATAAAATCCATAATTATATTTTCTTTGCTCTAAGCATTTCTCTTTTCCCTGGAGGACCAGCCAACTTTTCAACTGTAAAACCCACATTTTGCATGGCTCTCCGTACACTGCCTTTAGCAGCATACGTTACTAAAACTCCACCTTCTTTTAGAGCATCGTACATTTTTTTAAAGATGTTTTCAGTCCACAGATCAGGTTGTACTCTGGCTCCAAAAGCATCAAAATAGATGAGGTTGTAAATACCAACATCTTCAATATCCTCGAAAAACTGTTTCCTCTTTTCAAGAACAAAAGACCCTGATATCTTTTCTTTTACATTCCAATTCGTTGAATGTATCTTTTTAAAAACAGATCTATCTTCTGATGCTTTTAGCTCCTCAACATAATTCAATTTTTGGATTTCATCATCCTTTATCGGATAAGCTTCTACACCCACATAATCAATTTTCAGATTTCGTTTTTTCGCTTCCAAAAAGGTAATGAAGCAATTCAACCCTGTACCAAAGCCTATTTCCAATATATCTACAACTGTATTGTCAGAAAACAATTCCAGTCCGTTTTTTATAAACACATGGTATACTTCCTGAATCGCTCCATGCTTGGAATGATAGTGTTCATTCCATTCCAGAAGACGGATAGTTGTAGAACCATCAGAAGTTATGATAACCTCTCTTTTCAAATTATTTTATCAATAATTTTTTGATCTTTGGTAATGGCCCAACACATCGGGTCTTATGGCACTCAATACAAGTATTTACAGAATTGTTAAAATGATATTGCGCCGAATCTGCCTGCGAGCTAAATGTAGCTTTTTGCTGCTCTATAAACAACTTTGCCAAACTGTCAAACTCTACATCACGTTCTGAAGGATCTGTCAAAACTGCTGTGTGGATGCCCAAAAACTCATCAGGGAAAACCAGTAAACTATCTTTTTTTACAATCTGTGTTTTTACCAAATTATTATATTCATACATCTGCCTCATCAACAATGCCATTTCAGAGGGCTCATACATTAGTGGCTCTTTATCAGCAAGCTGTTGTTTTTCCTTTTCAGAAATACACGAAATCAGCAGTAAAGAACATATTAAAAAAGTCAGGTATTTACTCATTATTTTTTCATTAACACGCCATCTGCTTCAAAAGCTAACGTAACTTTTGGCTCTGTTATCATGGCTATTTCTTCTTCAGATTTACCTGCATCTTTGGCATAATGTTGTTGTTCCTCTACTGATATTTTAGTTATAAAAGCACGCCCGTCTACAATAACATCTTTATGATCAGCATCCATCGGTACAAAAAATCCGTAATCTGTAAAACGCACCATAGACTCACTATTTTCACCTAAATCCAGTTTCATCCAACATCCTTTAGACTTGCAGACTTCATTTACTGTTGAGGCAAATTTTACCTGAATAGTATCTCCTTCTTTAAGGTTGGCATACTTGGTTGCCATATCTTCTTTTGAAATTACATTTTCTTCAGTAATCTTCTTGCCGTAAGACAAATAAGCTACTTCTGATTTTTCTGTTTCTTTGGTTGCTTCTTTACAAGCCACTAGAGATAAAATACTTACTAAAATTATTGTTATTTTTTTCATGATTGTGATTATTATTTTCACAAAAATAAAGTTTTAGTTTTAAAAAAATTGTTAATTAAAACAACTTATGGATACATTGTTGAATTATTTACATTTTGAAGCCTCTTAAAATTTAAATGCGTAACTTTGTTCCTGGTAAAAAACGCTGAAATTATGAGTACAGAAGTGTCAACATTAATTAAAGTAGAAAAGGCAAAAACCTCAAAATTAGATCAAGTTGATTTTAGCAACCTGCCTTTTGGAAAACATCATACAGACCATATGTTTGTGTGCGATTATAAAAATGGAAAATGGCAACAACCACAAATTGTTCCCTATCAAAATATTTCATTAGATCCTTCTGCAAAAATTTTCCACTATGGCCAATCTGTATTTGAAGGAATGAAAGCCTACAAAGATGCTGATGGAAATGTTTTCCTTTTCCGTCCGGATGAAAACCAGCGAAGAATAAACATTTCTTCTAAACGCTTGGCAATGCCGGAGTTTCCTGAAGAATACTTTATGGAAGGTTTAAAAATGTTGTTAAAACTTGATAGTGATTGGATACCCACTACTGACGGCAGTTCTTTATACGTTCGTCCTTTTGTATTTGCCAGTGGTAACGGTTTCCATGCATCACCATCTGATGAATATAAATTTGTTATAGCATGCTCTCCTTCAGGACCTTACTTTTCAGGAAGAGTCAACGTATTGATTGAAGAAAAATATTCACGTTCAGCTAATGGCGGCGTTGGTTTTGCTAAAGCCGGGGGTAACTATGCCGGTCAGTTCTACCCTACGCAATTAGCCATTGAAAAAGGTTATCAGCAAGTTATTTGGACTGATGATACTACTCATGAATATATTGAAGAAGCCGGCGCTATGAATGTATTTGTACGTATTGGCGACACTTTGGTTACTTCTCCGGTAAGTGAGCGTATCTTAGACGGTGTTACCCGAAAAAGTATCATTGCTATTGCAGAAGATGAGGGTATTAATGTGGAAGTACGCAAATTTACCGTACATGAATTGGTAGCTGCCGCTGAAAAAGGAATGCTGATGGAAATGTTTGGTGCAGGTACCGCTGCCGTTATTTCACCAATTTCAGGATTTGGTTATAAAGGAAAAGATTATGCCATTCCAGATGTTGAAAACAGTTATGCTACAAGACTTAAAAAACGTATTACAGATATTCAATACAATAGGGCCGAAGACAAATTTGGTTGGAGGTTTTTAGTTGAATAATATTTTAATTTGGTTTGTTGAAAAGGCTCCATCAGGAGTCTTTTTTATTTATGGTATTTTTATAAATTCATAGGAGACTTCCTTTTGATTACCCAAGTGAAAGATCAGACTGTCATTTTTTAATTTCTCTATAGTAAAAAATTCTTCATGGTTATCATTATAAAAATCATCTAGGAAAAAGTATTTTTTTACAAAATCGTTATCTAAATAGAATCTCTTTACGATATGCCCCTCATTATCATAACAAATCAAGCTATCTTTTAGAATCTGAATTCGTTCTAAATCATAAATTCTGTGTATGCTATCAAGTCTATCTTCATAAATACCATTAGAGCCTAACATGGCATACATGTGAAATATTTGCATATTGTTTGCTTCATACTTTTTTGTATTTTGCCAATGGCCTTCCCAATTACTTGAATTATCATAATAGATTTGACTCTCAGTAAATGTTCCTACATTCCTATTAAGAGGATTCGAAGTAAGAACTTTCAAGGAATCTCCAGAATAATATACTAAGATCATTACACTTTGATTAGAGTCCAATACAACCAAGAACTTATCATAGAATTGTTCAACACTTGAGTATGAGTAACTATACAATGTATCCTTCAGGGCTTGATCGAAATGAAAAAGACGAGGCTTTAAATTTCTATTGAGTTGAATAAACACTTTGTTTTCAAAAATTTCTTTAGATTTATTTTCAATCATTTCATAAGAATACTCAAAGACTTTTCCTTTAAGACTCTTTAAATTAATTGGTGCAAATGAAAATTTTACCAAACTACCTCTTTCAGTAGTATCGATCAAAGATGTTAAATTAATTGTATCTCCAACATTTTCATATTTAAAAACATCATCTGAAATCTTTATATAATTATGGTCCATTTCATAGGTAACCTCCATTTTGGTTGAGTCAGAAAAGTTGTAGATGTTCGCACCTGAATCGTAAAACTGATATATCAAAGCATCTCTATTCTGAAAGTCCTCAGACTTTAATTGAAAGTAATAATATCCGTTAAGTTTTTGCTCCTTACTACAAGCTATAAGCAAAAAGAATAAACCAAATTTCAAGTATAGTTTCATCTACTTTTCAGAATCCCGGCTATATCAGGTTTAAAATAATTAGGTCCCTTCATTACTTTACCATCTTCACGGTAAATAGGTTTACCATCAGCGCCCAATTTACTCATATTACTGCGTTGTATCTCCTCAAAAACTTCTTCGATCTTATATTGCATACCGTGTTCAATAATGGTTCCGCAAAGAATGTACAGCATATCTCCCAAAGCATCTGCTACTTCAACCATATCTCCATTTAAAGCAGCTTCTAAATATTCTTTGTTTTCCTCATCCATCAAATTAAAACGCAACTTTAATTTTTCTTCTGATAAATTTACAGTGGGTTCATGTTGTACACCTAAGCCAAATGCCTGGTGAAATTCTCTTACAGCGTTTATCTTTTCTTTCATAAGTTTAAAATGTAAAAAATAGTACTTTTGTTGCCATAAATATAACAGAAATATGTTTAGCAGCGGACAGAAAATCTTTGCCATTCTTTTTATCATAGCTTTTATCGGATTTATGATATGGAGCTACAGAAAAGACATAAAACTTCATAAACTCTACTATAAAAAAGTATGGGTAGTTGGTTTGGGTATTGTGGCAGTTATTGCCCTTTTTGCTATCGTAACTTTTGTTCTACACGACTAGAAAACTACGTTTTCTTTACAGAAATTATCTTTACCGGACAGGCTTCTTTTGCCTTTTTTGAGTTTTCGTAAATAGAATCATCCGGAGATTTTACTGTAAAAAAACCTTTTTTCTCTGCTGAATGGAGTAACACCGACTTGCCGTCCTTTTTAGACATTTGAAATTGCCCCGGAGCCTGTTCAACACAATAATTACAGCCAATACATTTGGCTCTTTGTAACGTGATAATTACCATAACTACGCTTGAGCAAATTCAGTGGCTACAATCTTATACAATTTATCAGATGGGCGCACTCTAAATTCCATTGGTATGGTAATAGAATCACCTTTGGTGGCATTCTCCCCTTTCTCATCGTTCACAAACATCTCCTTAATTTCCAGTTCTTTAGCTCCTGTTGTAGGGCCGGTTACCAAAACCGTGTCACCCACAGAAAGATCGTAGGCTTCAATTTTAAATTCAGCAATGTTAGTTTTAGGGAAATAGTGCATTCCTTTACCTATGTACACTTTCTTTTGCGTTGCATGTGAGCCCGGGTCTTTACTCCATTCACCCAGTTTTTGGCCTAAATAATAGCCACTCCAAAAACCACGGTTATACACTTTCTCAAGCTCCAACATCCAATCGATCACTTTTTCTTTATCGTAGGTGTCATTTTCCACACTATCAATAGCATTTCGATAGCATTTTATCACTTTGGCAACATATTCAGGAGCTCTTCCCCTACCTTCAATTTTCAGTACTTTTATTCCGGCATCGGCAATCTGATCCAGAAAATCAATAGTACATAAATCTTTTGGAGACATAATATATTCGTTATCAATCTCCATTTCAAAACCTGATTCCTGATCTATAACCGTATATTTTTTTCTGCAATTTTGCTTACACGCACCTCGGTTGGCACTAGAATTATGCGAATGCAAACTCAAATAACATTTACCCGAAACTGCCATACACAAAGCTCCGTGGCCAAAAATCTCAATTTCTATCAATCTGCCGGAAGGCCCTTTAATCTGCTCTTTTTCTATCTGCTCAGTAATCTTCTTTACTTGGCGTAAGCTCAACTCTCTGCTCAACACAATAGTATCGGCAAACATGGCATAGAACTTAACGGTTTCTATATTTGTGATGTTTATTTGGGTAGAGATATGTACTTCCATACCTAACTCCCTAGCCATAGTTATAACTGCCTGATCCATAGCAATTACAGCACTTATCTTTGCTTCTTTGGCTTTATTTAAAAGGGTTTTTACTATGGAAAGGTCATGATCGTAAATAATGGTATTCAGCGTTAGATACGTTCTAACCCCTTTTTCACTACATCTCCTTGAAATTTCTGGAAGGTCTCCTAATCCAAAATTGATGGATGCTCTGGCACGCATATTTAATTGCTCCACTCCAAAGTAAATAGAATCGGCCCCATTATCCAATGCGGCTTGTAGCGATTCAAAACTTCCGGCCGGAGCCATTAATTCAATCTTATTTTTCATCCTTAAAAAATTCTTAATCTGTCTGTTGTAAGCTATTCTGCTTAAATTTTTTGCAAAAATAAGCTTTTAAAGTTTTCTGTATGAAAATTATAACATTTTAACAGAATTTGAAATATTTTAAACTTTCTGTGTTTTTGTGCTAAAAATCTATAAAAAGTATTGCTGATTTTTATGACCTTTGCTGCAGAATTTAATTTTTAATCATTTTAATAGTATGAGAGTAGCTGTTGTTGGCGCTACCGGAATGGTAGGAAATGTAATGTTAGAAGTACTGGAAGAAAGAAACTTCCCTGTAACTGAATTAATTCCTGTTGCTTCAGAAAAGTCAGTTGGTAAAAAAATTACGTATAAAGGAAAAGATTATACGGTAGTTAATTTACAACAAGCTGTTGATATGCAACCGGATGTTGCTTTGTTCTCTGCCGGAGGAAGCACTTCTTTAGAGTGGGCGCCAAAGTTTGCTGAAGTTGGCACTACCGTTGTAGACAATTCATCTGCATGGCGAATGGATGCCACCAAAAAACTTGTAGTACCAGAAATAAATGCTAATATATTGACTGAAGATGATAAGATAATTGCCAATCCTAACTGTTCAACCATACAAATGGTAGTTGCGTTGGCACCTCTTCACAAAAAATACAAAATCAAAAGATTGGTAATTTCTACCTATCAATCTATTACCGGAACCGGCGTAAAAGCTGTTCAGCAGTTAGAAAACGAATACAATGATGTTAAAGGAGCAATGGCTTATCATTATCCTATCCATAAAAATGCTATTCCACATTGTGATGTTTTTGAAGACAATGGTTATACCAAAGAGGAAATGAAATTGGTTAGAGAAACACAAAAGATCTTAAACGATAAAACCATCGCAGTAACAGCAACTGCTGTTAGAATTCCTGTCGTTGGCGGACATAGCGAAAGTGTTAACATTGAATTTGAAAATGATTTTGATGA
>JAGQYU010000085.1:4575-9071 GCA_020435885.1 Flavobacteriaceae bacterium | reverse complement strand
GACACCAATACATATCCAATGCCTATTTATGCAAAAGGAAAAGATGAAGTTTTTGTAGGAAGGATACGAAGAGACCACTCACAACCCAACACGTTGAACATGTGGATCGTTTCTGATAATCTTAGGAAAGGTGCTGCAACCAATACCATTCAGATAGCTGAATATTTAATTGCGAATAATTTGATTAGTAATAAAGTTACGCTTTAAGAATAGCGTAGCAACAAAAAAGCCCTGAAAAAATTCAGGGCTTTTTTATACCTAATTTTTACTAACCTTTAAAACTTCCTCAATTATTTTTTCCAACTGTTGCTTTGGTAAAGCTCCTGTTGCCATTTGAGGTTGCTCATCTTTTGGGCAAAATAACATAGAAGGAATACTTCTAATTCCAAAAGCTGCCGATAGCTCTTGCTGAGCTTCAGTATCAACTTTATAAATGTTCAATTTTCCTTCATATTCTTCACTAAGTTCTTCTAAAATTGGAGCTACCATTTTACATGGGCCACACCAATCTGCATAAAAATCTATAATACAAGGCACATTGCCTTCAAATTTCCATTCTGAATTTTTTTCGTAATTGAAAACTTTCTCTAAAAAGGTTTCTTTCGTTAATAGTTCTGTCATTTTTTAATATTTAATTTATTGCTAGACAATAATTATTCTACAAATTTTACAGTACAAAGTGACATATTTTTCTTATAAAGATATGATACTTAGGTTACAATCTATTAACTTTTCTTTACATTTACATATATCAACTTAATAAACAACTAAATTTTGCCTTATGAATTCAAAAGTAACATTAGTAATGCGCCTATTGTTGGCTGTTATATTATTAGTCTTCGGACTTAACAAATTCTTACATTTTATTCCTATGGGAGAAGCCCCACCGGAAGGTAGCCTAATGGATGCCATGTTTAAAGCAGGATATTTAATTCCTTTGATTGCCATTTCTGAAATAGTTCCCGGATTTCTACTGTTGATAAACAAATGGGTAGGTTTTGCCTTGGCGTGGTTAGTGCCAATTTCGGTTAATATCGTCTTATTTCATCTAAAATTTGATGTTTCAACTATAGGAGCTGCAGCTTTAGTAGCTATTTTGAATGGCTTATTGATTTATGCCTACTGGCCTAAATTCAAATCGCTGTTTTAAACGTTAAAATTATGTTATAGCATTAAGGCATACCCTAAAAGTATGCCTTTTTTTAATTATTTTTGTTACTCTTCAATCAAACAAACTTATCATGAAAAAAATAACCTTATCTGTTTTAGCCACTCTACTACTAATCTCTTGTAATGAAAATAAAAATACTGAACCAGAAATGACCATGACCTATCCGGAAACTAAAAAAGTTGATACTATTACTACCTATTTCGGAACTGAAGTTAAAGACCCATACCGTTGGTTAGAGGACGATATGTCTGATGAGACCGCCGAATGGGTAAAAGCTCAAAACAAGGTTACTTTTGGATATCTTGATAAGATTCCTTACAGAGAAGAACTTAAAAAAAGACTGGAAAAGTTATGGAATTATGAAAAGTTCTCAGCTCCATTTAAAGAAGGTGATTATACCTACTTCTACAAAAATGATGGTTTACAAAACCAAAGCGTAGTGTATCGCCAAAAAGATGATGAGGCACCTGAAGTTTTCTTAGATCCAAATAAATTTTCTGAAGACGGCACCACTTCTTTAGCCGGACTTTCTTTCTCTAAAAATGGGAATATTGCTGCGTATTCTATTTCTGAAGGTGGTTCTGACTGGAGGAAAATAATTGTGATAGATGCGGTATCTAAACAAGTTATGGAAGATACATTGATCGATATTAAATTCAGTGGCGTTTCATGGAAAGGAAATGAAGGATTCTTCTATTCAAGTTATGATAAACCAGATGGAAGTGAACTTTCTGCAAAAACCGATCAGCATAAATTATATTATCACAAGTTGGGAACTTCTCAAAAAAATGATGAACTCATTTTCGGAGGAACTCCTGAACAAAAACGCAGATATATTTTTGGAGGTGTTACCGAAGATGACAGATACTTGATTATTAGCGGTGCTGTATCTACATCTGGTAATGATTTGTATATTAAGGATTTATCAAACCCTAACAGTAAATTAACTACAGTTATTGACAATTTTGATAGCGACACAAATGTGCTGGATAATGTTGGTAGCAAATTATACTTGTTGACTAATTTAAACGCTCCAAATCAAAAAGTAGTTACTGTAGATGCTTCAAATCCTGCTCCAGAAAACTGGAAAGATTTTATTCCTGAAACAGAAAATGTATTAAGCCCTAACACAGGTGCTGGTTACATCTTTGCAGAATATATGGTTGATGCCGTTTCTAAAGTATTACAATACGATATGGATGGCAATCAGATAAGAGAAATAAAATTACCAGGTGTAGGTAGTGCAGGAGGTTTTGGAGGTAAAAAAGAAGACAAAGAACTGTATTTTTCATTTACAAATTATATTTATCCTTCAACTATATACAAATATCAGCCTGCCACCGGTGATTATGAAGTTTACAAAAAACCTGAAATTGGCTTTGATAGCGAAGGTTATGAATCTAAGCAAGTTTTCTATACCTCTAAAGATGGCACAAAAATTCCTATGATCATCACTCATAAAAAAGGTATTGAGCTCAACGGTAAAAACCCAACTATTTTATACGGTTACGGAGGTTTCAATATCAGTTTAACGCCAAGTTTCAGCATTGCCAATGCCGTTTGGATGGAGCAAGGTGGTATCTATGCAGTTCCTAATTTACGTGGTGGTGGCGAGTACGGAAAAGCATGGCACAAAGCAGGTACACAACTGCAAAAGCAAAATGTTTTTGATGATTTTATCGCTGCAGCGGAATATTTAATTGAAAATAAATACACCTCAAAAGATTATTTAGCCATTAGAGGTGGTTCAAATGGTGGATTGTTAGTTGGTGCTACCATGACCCAACGCCCAGACCTTATGAAAGTAGCTCTACCTGCTGTGGGAGTATTGGACATGCTTCGTTATCATACTTTTACGGCTGGCGCTGGATGGGCTTATGATTATGGCACATCTGAACAAAACCAAGAAATGTTTGAATATTTAAAAGGTTACTCGCCAGTACACAATGTAAAAGAAGGTGTTGAATATCCTGCAACATTGGTAACTACCGGAGATCATGATGACAGAGTGGTGCCTGCACATAGTTTTAAATTTGCTGCAGAATTGCAAGCAAAACAGCAAGGTAGTAACCCTACATTGATACGTATTGAAACCAATGCAGGGCACGGAGCAGGCAAACCCACATCAAAAATAATAGAGGAATACGCTGATGTTTTTGGTTTCACTTTATACAACATGGGTGTAAAAGAGTTGAACAAAGATTTTAAGGATTAGTTTTAAAATCATAAAACGATATAAAATCGCATGGCTTAGCCATGCGATTTTTTTTATTACTATTTTTGCAATTCAATAATTGATATGCTTACAATTGATTCCATTTCATTTGCGTACGACAAAAATACTGTAATACAAAATGTTAGCTTCAGTGTCAAGCAGGGAGAACATCTTTCTCTTATTGGCGAAAGTGGTTCGGGAAAAAGTACACTGCTCAAATTATTGTATGGCGAATATGACTTGAAAGAAGGTTCTATCTTTTGGAAGAAAAAACAGATTTTGGGTCCAAAGTACAATCTGATAACCGGGCCTGACTTTATGAAATATGTGGCTCAGGAGTTTGACCTAATGCCCTTTACCACAGTTGAAACCAATATTGGCGAATTTTTATCTAACCTCTATCCGCAAAAGAAGCAGCAACGGGTTGAAGAGCTTATTAAAGTGGTTGGATTGGAAGAGGTTGCTAACACAAAAGTAAAATATTTGAGTGGCGGTCAAAAACAGCGTGTGGCACTAGCAAGGGCCCTTGCTAAAGAACCAAAAATCATTCTTTTGGATGAACCTTTCAGCCATATTGATAATTTCAAAAAGCATAGTCTTCGCAGAAATCTATTCAGTTACCTAGAAAGTAAGAAAATCACCTGCATCACAGCTACCCATGATAAAGAAGATGTGTTGGGTTATGCAGACAACATGTTGGTTTTAGAGCATGGTAAAAAACTGATTTTAGGCTCTCCAAGAGAGTTATACAACAACCCCAAACATAAACTGATTGCTTCCTTTTTTGGTGAGTTTAATGAATTTAAACTTTCGGAATTATCAGATTCATTTTCTGGTGATACCATTCTTATCTATGCAAATGAACTTAAACCAAACAAAATAAAAGGTATTGAAGTTTCCGTACAAAGGTCCTTTTTTCAAGGGGATTATTTTTTGATAGAGGCTTTATTTAATGATAGAAATATCTTTTTTAGGGGCAAAAATGAATTAAAAGAAAATCAAAAAATTCTTCTTTCCGTTTCAAAAAATATCATTAAAAAAAGGTCAAACCAAGTCCGCTAATTCTTTCCCTAGCAAACTGCCAATAGCAACACCCATTCCGCCAAGGCG
>JAGQYU010000085.1:1618-4447 GCA_020435885.1 Flavobacteriaceae bacterium | reverse complement strand
TCTTCCAGTCTGTTTTGTATCTTTTTAGTTAAGCCAAATTCTATCGTTTCTTCGGTTTTAAAATCTAAATTTCTAGCCCCACCAAAAAGAATTCGATCATCAATATTTCTAAAATAATAATATCCTTTATCTAAATGAAAAGTCCCTTTAATATGTAACTTTTTAATAGGTTTTGTTATTAAAACTTGAGCACGAGCCGGTTGCATATCTACATCCATAAATTGCTTGGCAAAACCATTGGTTGTTATGAAAAGTTTAGCGGTTTTAAATGTAATTTGATTTGTTTGCAGTTGAACTGATTGCTTTAATTCTTCAAAACTTTCAACAAAACAATTTGTCAGCACTTTAATACCTAAACTTTGTACTTTTTGCAATAAGGCTACCACCATTTTTCCGGTATCTAGTTGCCCTTCAAAGGGATTGTAAATATATTGCTGATGTACTTCCTTAAATCCAAAAATATTATCTGTAACTGTAAAAACATCGTTAGTAAAAAGCGGTTTGAGCAGTGTATTTATTTTTGATCTGTTTTGTGAACATTCTTCCCACAAAGGATCATTTTTATAAAAAAGCTCATAGCCTCCATGCTGTTGGTAATCAATAAACGTATCTCCCAAATTTTTGCGAAGTAACTGCAAACCTTCCCAGCGTTTTTTCACTAATTGAACAACCTCTTCTTCGGTGTGTGTTTTTAAATCATCAATAATTTCAGAAAGGCTTCCAAAACATGCAAACCCTGCATTTTTAGTACTTGCCCCTTCCGGCAACATACCTTTTTCCAACACCACTATGTTTGCCTTAGGGTATTTTTCCTTTAGATATAAAGCCGTGTTTAATCCTACTATTCCACTACCGATGATAGTAAAATCGACATTGGTAAACCATGATTTTATTTCCCAATAACTTAGATTCATATGTTAAATATACTATTTTTATAAAATGATATTTTAAATAATCAATTATGGCCAAAATTAGATGTTCCTGGTGTGGAAATGACCCTTTGTATGTAACTTATCATGATGAAGAATGGGGTGTGCCTGTTTATGACGATGATAAACTTTTTGAATTTTTGATATTAGAAACTTTTCAGGCAGGGCTTAGTTGGATTACCGTTTTGCGGAAAAGAGAAAATTTTAGAAAGGCTTTTGATAATTTCGATTATAAAAAAATTGCCAATTACACTGATAAAAAATTTGAAGATCTATTACAAGATGAAGGCATTATCAGAAACAAACTGAAAATTAAAGCAACCATAACCAATGCGCAGGCATTTATGAAAGTTCAGGAAGAATTTGGTTCTTTTTCAGATTATATCTGGGGTTTTACTAATGGAAAACCAATAAAAAATTCTTTAAATAGTTTGAAAGATGCACAAGCTACTACAGAACTGTCTGATAAAATATCGAAAGATCTAAAAAAACGCGGATTCAAATTTGTAGGTTCAACGGTTGTATATGCGCATATGCAGGCCACCGGAATGGTAAATGACCATATAGTAGATTGCTTTAGATATAACGAAGTATAAAAAAGGCGAAACTCAACGTTTCTCCTTTTTATTAGTTATTATCTTCTACAGGAATATAAATTTCAGTAATCCAATCAGCTGGATTTACTATAGTCATCGGATCAGTTTGATACACCTCTAAATAAGGATTTGTAGGCACCTCTTTAAGACCATTATCAGCAATATGTTTCATAGCTGTAGTCCACGCCTCTTCCAATTTATCATAATTACCTTTTAGAGTGGTTTTTAAAGCAGTAAAAGGTTTTAACATTCCGGTTTGAATTCCGCTATCAGCATCGGTGATAACCTTATCCGTAACAGGCACAGCACACGAAAAAATTACAGCATTATTTTCTATATCATATTTGTGATACAATGTAAAAGGAGCTCCGGCCATTGGTATATTATTCTTTTGAACATACATACCTACCAAAGGCATCATTTCCTGCATTTTAGCAGAAACTTCTTCTATTTTACATGAAGTTGTATTGAAAAGATAGTAACCTCCACCATGTGTAGTGATTCCGTTAACGGTAACACTATATTTATTCATATCTTCTTTTACGACACTATCTAGTTTTATCAATCCTCTCTCAAAATCAGGGCCAACCATTTTATCTATCCCCCCTGCAAAAAGCATATATGCTTTTTCCATAAAACCATTTTTACCTTTCATACTCCAAGTTACATTTGTGCCACTATCGGTTGGTTCGAATTTCCAATTAATGTCAGAAGTAGACTCATATGGACTTATAAAGGTTATTTTTTGATCGATAACTTCATTATCTGTAATATTAACCGTTTCCATTTTTCCTTCACCAATAATATCACTCTTCCAGCCATACATAGCTCCTACACCGCTAGACGCATCACTAAAAGTTAACTCAGTAAGTGTATCTTTTTCAATCCATGGCGACCATGAAGGCCAGTTTTTATAATCAGCAACGTTCTTAAAAACCACCTCAGCCGGTGCATTAATAGTACGTGAACGGGTAACCTCAAAATCACTATCTAAGGTTGCAACGTATATGGAGCCCCCTACAATAATAAGCAGCAGTAATAATAATATGTATTTTAGGTACTTCATTGGTTAAGAATTTAGATGTCTAACAAATGTAGTAAATACTTGTTAATTAAAAAATTAGCTATTTTGTTCTTTTAAAAATGTATCTGGTAATGAAGATGCCATTTCCGTCATCTTTACCTGCTTCACTTTCAACGGCACTTACTACAAAGGCAAGTTCCCAACCTTCGGTTATCATATCATTTATTTTTGAGCTAATCAAAGCATCATTTGTAGCAATATTTTGAAAACGTATTCCACC
>JAGQYU010000085.1:0-1562 GCA_020435885.1 Flavobacteriaceae bacterium | reverse complement strand
CCTCTGTCAGATTTATTTCTGGAGTTGTCTTCTTCACTTTGAGTAGAAGTGAATTCTTTATAATCTCTTTCATCGTTATGCGAAATTAAACGAGATCTACCTAAGCCACTTGGCACAATAGATTCAACACTTGTAATAACTTTATATTCAACAGATTGAGCTATTGCAAATTCTGAAATAGCCAAAAAAGCAAGTAATAAAACAATTTTTTTCATTTATAAGTTCTAGTTTAGTTAAACAACAAGCTAATATAGTTTAAAAAATAAATATTAATATTGCTTAAATTTTGAAAATGACAGGAGTAGTAATAAAATCAACAGGAAGTTGGTACATTGTAAAAACTGATGAAAGTACTGTTGAATGCAGAATACGAGGAAAATTTAGGATAGATAATATTAAAAGTACAAACCCTGTTACTGTTGGTGATATAGTTGATTTTAACATGGAAGAAGACAGTGGAAATGGCGTTATTACCAATATCCACGATCGTAAAAACTATATCATCAGAAAATCAGTAAAACTTTCTAAACAAACGCATATTATTGCTGCAAATATTGATCAGGTTTTTTTGCTGGTAACATTACAAGACCCACCAACTTTTACCAGTTTTATTGATCGTTTTTTGGCTACTGCCGAAGCATATTCTATCCCTGCTATTATCATTTTTAATAAAATTGATCTTTATACCAAAGAACTGTTAGAACAAAAACAACAATTAGAAAAGATTTATAGATCAATCGGTTATGAATGTTTAGATGTTTCTGCAACCGAGCAAATAAACATTGACAAATTGAAAATAATGATGACCAATAGGGTAAGTATGTTTTCCGGGCATTCAGGTGTTGGTAAATCAACGCTTATCAATGCAATCCATCCTGAACTCGATCTAAAAACTGCTGAAATTTCCGCTCAACACAAACAAGGACAGCACACAACAACTTTTGCTGAGATGTTTGAGCTCCCTTTTGGAGGTTATATAATTGATACGCCTGGCATTAAGGGCTTTGGTGTGGTTGATTTTGAAAAAGAAGAAGTTGGTGATTTTTTCCCTGAGATATTCGCTATAAAGCATAATTGCAAATTCAACAATTGCTTACATATTAATGAGCCTAGTTGTGCTGTAAAGGATGCTGTTGAACATGGAAAAATAGCCGAATCAAGATACATGAGTTACCTTCAACTACTTGAAGAAGAAAGTGAAACGTACAGAACAGACAACTACAATTAAATGAAAGCCGTAATACAAAGAGTATCAGAAGCTTCCGTAACTGTTGATGGAAAAATTATCAGCTCTATCAATACCGGTCTATTAGTATTGCTTGGCATAACTGATGATGACTCCTCCGAAGATATTACATGGTTATCCAACAAAATCGTAAACCTCCGGATTTTTAACGATGCTGATGGCGTTATGAATAAATCTGTAATTGACGTAAACGGAGATATTATTGTTGTTAGTCAATTTACACTGATGGCAAGTACTAAAAAAGGTAACAGGCCATCGTATATTAAAGCTTCCAAACCTGAAGTAGCCATTCCTATCTACAATCAATTTATTAGCT
>JAGQYU010000084.1:5621-9552 GCA_020435885.1 Flavobacteriaceae bacterium | reverse complement strand
GTATTCTAACCAGCTGAACTACCAAACCGTTGCTCAAATAGCGGTTGCAAATATAAAATCGTTTTTTAAATCTGCAAAGCGTTTTTTTAACTTTATTACAAAAATCTTTTCCTGCTTATTAAATAGGTTGTTAAAATATGCTCAAAACCTTTGTTAATATCAACCGGAACATAATCTATTTTGTATTGCATACATTTCATTTTCAGCTTATTAAAATATGCTTCTACTGCTTTTTTATAATTCTCTTTAACAGTTTCAGCATATAAATTAATATGCTCTCCTGTTTCTACATCTACATATTTTTTGGGAGTATTGTCAAAATCGAAATTTAGTTCGTGTGCGGCATCGAAAGTATGGAAAAAAATTACTTCGTGTTTGTTATATTTTAAATGACGTAATGCTTCGAATAGTTTATCTTCATCAATATCATCCTGAAACATATCGGTAAACAAAAAGATCATAGAACGCCTATGTATCTTATCGGCAATTTCATGGAGCGCAGTGTAGGTTTTTGTCTTCGTTTTTGTAGTGTTATTCAGCACTTTCTCAAAGGCTTCAAGTAACATTCTTCTATGCCGTTCACTACCTTTTGCAGGAGCATAATACTCGCTCTTATCAGCATAAACACTTAAGCCAAAAGCATCTCGTTGCCTTTTTAAAATTTCCAGTAACGAAGCCGCCGCAACTACTGAAAAACCAATTTTATTTAAGTTAGAAATTGATTGATCCTTCACAACCGGATAGTGCATTGACGACGAATTATCTATAATAATATGGCACCTTAGATTCGTTTCTTCTTCATATCTTTTAATGAACAACTTATCGGTTTTTGCATACAATTTCCAGTCTATGTGCCGTGTACTTTCACCCTTGTTATATAAACGATGTTCTGCAAATTCAACCGAAAACCCATGAAACGGACTTTTGTGCATACCCGTAATAAAACCTTCAACCACTTGATTAGCAAGCAGTTCTAAATTTTTGATTCCTTGTATGCTTTTTATTTCGTTTACAGGCATAGTATTAATTTGCATGAAAATAAAAAAGGTTTGACAAACCGCCAAACCTTCCTTGATCTTATTTACAAACTGATATTACAATAAAGCCTCCAGTTTTTCAGTATATACTGATTTTGGCGCTACACCTACTTGTTTATCTGCAATTTCGCCTCCTTTGAATATCAATACTGTAGGAATATTTCTAACACCATATTTAGCGGCAAATTCCTGATTTGAATCTACATCTACTTTTGCTATAACAACTTTTCCGTCATATTCAGAATTCAACTCCTCAACAATAGGAGCCAACATTCTACAAGGGCCACACCATGCCGCCCAAAAATCTACTAATACAGGTTTATCTGATTTTAAAACTACTTCGCTAAAAGTAGCATCTGTTACTTCTAATGCCATTTTATTCTATTATTTTAAAAGTTAAATCGTAAATTATCCATGCAAAAATAAGCAAATATTTTGCTTATCGTAAACTACACGGATTTCTTTTGTTTATATTAGTATCAGAAATAATTATTTCCTTACAAAAATTAAAAAACAGCTTTTGCAATATCTTTGATATTGTCAGATTTTCCCATAGAATAATAGTGTAATACAGGCACTTCTGCTCTTAACAACTCTTTAGATTGTTCAATACACCAATCAATACCAACTTGACGAACTTCATTGTTGTTCTTACATTTTTCAACTTCATGTATTAACTCTTCCGGAAGGTCAATTTTAAAAACCTGAGGCAAAATTTGCAAATGACGCTTTACGGCCACTGGTTTAATACCCGGAATGATTGGAACGGTAATACCCATGTCTCTTGCTTTTTCAACAAAATCAAAAAACTTCTTATTATCAAAGAACATTTGTGTAACTACATAATCGGCACCAGCATCTACCTTTTCTTTTAATCTTTTAAGGTCTGACTGTAATGAGGGTGCTTCCATATGTTTTTCAGGGTAACCGGCTACACCTATACAAAAATCAGCCTTATAGTCTGTTTCAATAACATCATGGAGATATTTGCCTTTATTAAGGTCTTTAATTTGCTGAACCAGTTCGGTAGCGTAGGTATGCCCTCCTTTAGTCGGTTCAAAATATTGTTGCTGTTTCATAGCATCGCCTCTAAGGGCCATCACGTTATGGATACCTAAATAATGACAGTCAACCAATAAATATTCCGTTTCTTCTTTTGTAAAACCACCACAAAGCACATGCGGCACTGTATCTACTTCATATTTATGCTTTAAAGCAGCACAAATACCTAATGTTCCTGGGCGCATTCGGGTAAGTTTTCTGTCTAATAAACCATCACCTTTATCAATATATACATATTCTTCACGTGAAGTGGTAACATCAATAAACGGCGGTTTGAACTCCATTAACGGATCAATATTATCATACAATTCCTGAATACTTCTTCCTTTTTGAGGAGGAATGATTTCAAAGGAAAACAACGTGTTGCCTTTGGCTCTTTTTACATGTTCGGTAACTTTCATCTAAACAATATTTTATTCTTCAGCCAAATTTGGATTCAGCCATTTTCTGGCTTCATCTAAACTGATATTTCTTCTTTTGGCATAATCTTGCAACTGATCTTTCGTAATTTTTCCTACACCAAAATATTTGGCTTGTTCATTAGCAAAATAATAGCCGGAAACGCTGGCACTAGGCCACATGGCTAAACTTTCAGTAAGTTTTACACCAATGTTTTTCTCTACTTCAAGCAACTGCCAAATGGTATTTTTTTCCAAATGATCAGGGCAGGCGGGGTATCCCGGAGCCGGACGAATGCCCTTATAACTTTCTTTTATCAATTCTTCGTTGCTTAAACTTTCGTTGGAAGCATAGCCCCAGTAATTTGTTCTAACTTCTTTATGTAAATATTCCGCAAAGGCTTCGGCCAGTCTATCGGCAATTGCTTTAACCATAATAGCACTGTAATCATCATGGTCTTTTTCAAATTTTTTGGCTAGTTCTTCAGAACCAAAACCTGCCGAAACACAAAAACAGCCCATATAATCGCTGATACCTGATTCTTTAGGAGCAATAAAATCTGCTAATGCAATGTTAGGAGCACCTTCTTTCTTTTTGAGTTGCTGGCGTAGGGTTAGGAATTTAAATGATGCTTTATCTCTCGACTGCGCTCGAGGTGACACATCATCAACTTGCAACTCAATATCATCTTCGTTTATAGTATGCGCTTTAAACATCCCAAAAACAGATTTAGCAGTAAGTAGCTTACTATCAATAATATACGTTAGCATTTTTTGAGCATCGTTATATAGTTCTGATGCTTGTTTACCTACAACTTTATCTTCCAAAATTTGAGGGAATTTTCCGTGTAAATCCCAACTTCTGAAAAACGGACTCCAATCAATATAATCAACTAAAAGCTCTAAATCTAACTTATCGATAACATGCACTCCTAATTGATTAGGTTTTTTAATTTCAGTACTGTTCCAATCAATGGTAAACTTATTTTTTCTGGCCTCTTGCAACGATAAATATTCTTTCTTTACGGCTCTGTTTAAAAATTGTTCTCTGAATTTTTCGTACTCTTCCCTAATCTGTTCTTTGTACACTTTATTATCTTTCTGCAACAAATTTCCAACTACGGTTACAGCTCTGGATGCATCATTTACATGGATAACAGAATGCCCGTATTTAGGGGCTATTTTTACTGCGGTATGCGCCCTGCTAGTAGTAGCCCCACCGATAAGTAGCGGAATGTCCATTGCTTGCTTGCTCATTTCATCGGCTACGTAAACCATTTCATCCAACGAAGGTGTAATCAAACCGCTTAGACCTATAACATCTACTTTTTCTCTTTTGGCAGTTTCTAATATCTTTTCCAATGGAACCATCACTCCTAAATCGATGATCTCATAATTATTGCAACCCAATACTACCCCAACAATATTTTTACC
>JAGQYU010000084.1:0-5558 GCA_020435885.1 Flavobacteriaceae bacterium | reverse complement strand
TTTCTCTGCTTCAATAAAAGGTTGTAAATAGGCCACTGCTTTTTTCATAACTCTGGCCGATTTTACGACTTGTGGCAAAAACATTTTTCCACTTCCAAAAAGATCACCCACCACATTCATACCGTTCATCAAGTGACCTTCAATAACTTCAATAGGCCTTTCTACCGCTAAACGAGCCTCTTCAACATCTTCCAAAATATAATTATCAATTCCTTTTACCAGCGCATGCGTAATGCGTTCTTGTAACGGCTCGCTACGCCATTCTTGCGCCAGCGCAGTCTCGTCTTTTTTAGTACCTTTTACTTTTTCAGCAAATTCAAGCAGTCTTTCTGTAGCGTCATCTCTTCTATCTAACAATACATCTTCTACGTGTTCTAATAAGTCTTTAGGGATGTCATCATACACCTCCAACATAGTTGGGTTGACAATCCCCATGGTCATACCATGTTTTATGGCATGATACAGAAATGCCGAATGCATGGCTTCTCTTACCACATCGTTTCCGCGGAAAGAAAATGAAACGTTACTTACCCCTCCGCTTAAATTAACACAGGGTAAATTTTCACGAATCCACTTAGTTGCTCTAAAAAAGTCTATGGCATTCTTTCTGTGTTCCTCCATTCCCGTTGCTACGGGAAAGATATTGGGATCGAAAATAATATCCTGTGGAGGCATTTTTACTTTTTCTACTAATATATTATAAGAGCGTTCGCAAATTTCAATACGCCTTTCTAAAGTATCTGCCTGCCCATCCTCATCAAAAGCCATAACGATAACCGCTGCGCCATAACGTCTGATCAGTTTTGCCTGTCTGATAAACTCAACTTCACCACCTTTTAAACTGATGGAGTTTACTACACTTTTACCCTGAACTACTTTCAGTCCTGCTTCAATGATCTCCCACTTTGAACTGTCTATCATTATTGGAACACGGGCAATATCAGGTTCTGAGGCTATGAGGTTTAAGAATTTGGTCATTGTTTCAACACCATCAATCATTCCCTCATCCATATTTACATCAATGATCTGAGCACCACCTTCAACTTGTTCACGGGCAATTTCTAATGCTTCGTCATATTTATCTTCTTTGATAAGCCTAAGAAACTTTCTGGAACCTGTAACATTGGTGCGTTCACCAACATTCACAAAATTGGTTTCAGGAGTTACAACTAGTGGTTCTAACCCTGATAAGGTTAAATATTTACATCTTCCTTCTTTCATCATACTTCAATATTTAGAGGCCTAGGTGAATAATTTTTTGCTAGATCAGCTATCAATTTTATATGTTCTGGAGTAGTACCGCAACAACCACCTATAATGTTCACTATATTTTCATCCAGATATTGTTTTATAAGCTCCTGCATTTGTTCAGGGGTCTGATCATATTCTCCAAAAGCATTGGGCAATCCGGCGTTTGGATGTGCTGAAGTATAAAAACCTGTAGCTCCTGATAACCTTTTTACATAAGGCTTAAGTTGATCTGCACCCAACGCACAATTAAAACCAACGCTGAGCAAAGGAATATGTGACACCGAGGTTAAAAAGGCCTCCACAGTTTGACCGGAAAGGGTTCTACCCGAAGCATCAGTAATAGTTCCTGAAACCATTACAGGAATATCAATATTTCGTTCTTCTTTAACTTCATCGATGGCAAATAAAGCTGCTTTGGCATTTAGCGTATCAAAAATGGTTTCTACCAACAAAATATCTACGCCACCATCTATCAAAGCCTCCGCTTGTTCTTTGTAAGCCATTTTCAACTCATCAAAAGTAATGGCTCTGAACTCCGGCCTATTTACATCCGGTGAAAGACTTGCCGTTCTATTGGTTGGGCCCATTGAACCCGCAACAAATCTAGGTTTATCAGGTGTTTTTTTAGTAAATTCTTCTGTAACTTCCTTCGCTATTTTAGCAGATTGATAATTCAACTCACATACCAAATTTTCCATTTCGTAATCAGCCATAGCAACACTGGTTCCTGAAAAGGTGTTGGTTTCAACAATGTCTGCACCAACTTCTAAATAGTGCCTATGTATTTCTTTAATAACTTCCGGTTGCGTTATGGAAAGTAAATCGTTATTTCCCTGCAAAGGGATGTGATAATCTTTAAATCGATTGCCTCTGTAATCTGCTTCAGAAAATTTATAGCGCTGTATCATGGTACCCATGGCACCATCTAATACTAATATTCGTTTTTGTAGTTCGTCTTTGATGTTACTCATTTCTTTATCAAAAAATTCATCATTATAATAAAGTAACAAGAAAAGTGAAGTTTTTTAGGACTTTGTTATCTATCTGAAAAAAATCAGTAGAACGTAGCACCTTCTTTAAAAGTTAAAGGGTTGCTAAGGTATCACAGGGTCTAATCCCTCAACCTTTCTTGATAACAGTTGAAAAATAATGAACAATTAGGTTGCAAAAAAAGACAATTTTATGCTATAAAACAAGCATATACTACTATTTTAAAGAGAAAAATCTCTGTTATTGGAAATGTATACCACACTCTCTGTTCTTGAGAGCTTTGGTAGGATCAAAATAATCTACATTTTTTGGAAGTTCATTACTATCGAGGTATGCATCTAACTCTTCATCAGACCAATAATAAAAGGGGCTTACTTTTAAAATTCCGTCTTTGCTGTAACTTAAGATATCTTTGGAATCACGAAAAGCAGTTTGCCGAACTCTAATATTTGTAAACCATACTTCTGGCTGATGCTCTGCCAATGCTCTTCTAAAAGGCTCTAATTTAACTGTTTCGGTAAATTCATCATGATTTGGATGATCAACCTGAGGCAAACCAATAGTTGCATTGATGTAACCATTACTTTTTAAAGGAATATAAACATGCATATTCAGTTGAAACCTATTCATAACATCAATAGCATGATTATAGGTTTCCGGGGTATTATAACCTGTATCACACCAAACAATATCAATATCTTTATAAATCTTATAAAAAGCATGTAACAATACCGCCGAATACGTGCCAAAGCTGGTTGTAACAATTCTTTTTTCTGACAAAGACAACGCCCATTTAATAATTTCTTCAGGACTTTTATCTCTTAATTCTTTATTCCAATATGTAATATCTATGTCAATCATCTCAATAAAAAATAATTATCCTATAGATTTAGTAGGATAAGCAAAAATAAAACTTAATTTTTAACTAGCAATTTTCTTTTACGTTAAATCAGCCAATGATTTATTACTGAAAACAGATAAGGTACAATCTCGTAGTTCAATCATAAATTTTCTGATGCCGCAATTTACTTCGTCAAGGCAATCATCACAACTTTCATAATAGTTTAAACTAACACATGGCACTAGTGCAATTGGCCCTTCCAATAAACGAATAACAGACACCATTGCAATATCTTTTGGTGCCTTTAATAAATAATACCCTCCTTTTTTACCTTTTTTGGAGCCTAGAATCCCTCCTTTTCGAAGAGTGAGTAAAATTGTTTCTAAAAATTTTTGAGAAATACGTTCGCTTTTAGCGATAACCTCAATAGGAATCGGTTCTTTCGTTTCTTGCCTAGCAAGATAGATCAATGCTTTGAGTCCGTATTTTGTTTTCTTGGAGATCATGGTTCACTAAAATAAATAAATTTCTCAAACCATCAAATGAACTATTTACCAAAGCTTAAGTTTTACCATGAGAACGATTTTCCGAATGTAAGTCCAGCCTCCACCATGGTGTCACCATTAGTATCAGTTTGAATACCCGCAATGGTACCAAAATAAAAACCTTTATTAAATTGATATTTATAATTTAATCGAACAGCTCCACCAGGTGAAATTGTTTTAGATGGCTCATTATTCCAAATAACCCTTACAGGAAAAGGAAGCCCTGTACTTGCCGGGTATTCAGTTAAAATATTATTATTTATAGAAGTTACCTGATAACGTAAGAAGGGTAATAAATAAATTCCAAAAGTATGTTTATTTCCTTCTGCAAAATTATACTTGATACCACCAACTAATTGTATACCACTAGTTACAAAACGAATAGTAGAATCAAATGTTACGCCTTCGTATTCGAAAAACAACATGTCCCCATTGGGATCATGGTGCAACGTGCCCTCTAAACCGGCTACCCAATATATGTTTTTACCAAAAGATTGATGGTATTGAAAGCCATATAAAACACCACTAATATCTCCAGTACCATGTTTTGCCCAACCAAAACTCATTTCTATGCTACTTTTATGCTCTTTTTGTCCAATAAGAATGTTAACATAGAAAATAGAAAGTAATAAAATAATATATTTCATAATTAGCAATATTAAAAATAAAAGGCAATAAATATTGCCTTTTATAAAATTATATAATAAAATGAATATTTAAATATTTATTTACGTTTAAAATTCATATAGCTTATATTATAAACTGTACTTAAAGGATCTGTAAATTGAACTATACTTGATCCTAAATCATCATCAAGATCTTCCGAAGGAACAGTTACAGAAGTCGTAGGCAAACCATTCTGTGAAGGAAATGTAATTGTTGTTTGTGTTGATTTGCCTCCATCTAATTCCATCCATTTTTCAACATTCCATTGACCTAGGTTACTAGTATTCCAATAAAATAAGAAAACCCCATTATCGCCATAAGTATACCATCTCTTATCTTTAAAATTATCACGTGCTCTTGTAAACTTAAAATCTTTAATTACAGTAGCAGCACTTCCAGCTACACCTGCAACAATTAATCTAAATTCAAATTTTCCAGAAAACCAATGTTCAATAGCATTCATATCAAGAACCTGAATAGTTGCCCCATACTCAATTCTTCCATCAGTCCTAATGTCAGAAGTTGCGCTAGTATTATCTCCAGGATTGTCCCCTACTGGATCAATCTCTTCAGGCATATCAACATCTTCTTCGGGTCCTACTATATATACATCATTTTGCCATGCATCTTCTTCAGTGACCATACGATCAAAAACAAGGGAGTTATCCTCATCCAACCTAAAGCCAGGCACAGAATAATCTTCATTATAAGCTCCTCTGAAAACAACTACTGGTTCTTCAATTGTACTTTTAACATTAAAACTCTTGTTAACTTTTAAGTTTTTCTCTAATGTTTCTGCCCTAGGATAGAATATAATAGGTCTAATACCATTATTCGCATTTTTTAAATTTACTGATAACAACTTTAGATTTGATGTTGATTTTTTTACACCATCATCTTTTTTATAAGCATCAACTATCTTATCAATAAAAATATCATAGTCACCATCTACTTGCAACAAGGCTTCATCAAAAATAAATTCTCTAAAATCTTTGTTTTTAGCCATAGTAAGAACTTCAATCATTACCTGTTCATACTGTTTAAGCATTTCAACATCAGAAACAGGTTCTTTAGGTAAGTTTAGAGTATGTTCAATAAAACTTAATGAAGATAATGTTTCTTCATAAATTTCAGTAATCTCATCACGAGATGTACAATCTAAAAGTAGGAAAGTGCTTAAGCAAATGCCTAGTAAGGTTGATTTTGTTTTCATAATTTTTCAAATAAATTAATAGTATCAACCTTTTACAATCAAAACAATTTGT
>JAGQYU010000083.1 GCA_020435885.1 Flavobacteriaceae bacterium | reverse complement strand
GTTGCCTTCCTTTTTAAAAATCCTCTTAGTAAAAACTATGAGGATTTTTTTGTTTATATTAATCCTTGAAAAGTTTTGAGACTTTTTCCAATTTCGAAATTATAATTAAGCTCAGCTAAGGCTTTTTCTATAGCACTTAAAACGCTAATCAAGTCATTAGAGCTGAGTGAACCCATGTGGCCTACTCTAAAATATTTTAATTTGATTTCTGGTAATAATCCTCCGGCAAGAATTATATCATTTTCATAAACTTTTTTAAGAAATGTTCCGCCATCAATATTTTCTGGATAATAAATAGCGGATAGTGTATTAGCAGTCATAGTATCATTTATTGGGATAATATGTAAACCGATGGATTTGATAGCTTCTCTAAAGGCTGAAGCTAATTTTTTATGTTTGAAAATTCTATTTTCTATGCCTTCAGCATTAATTATTTCTAAACTTGTTTCTAAAGCTCTAATCAAATTTACAGGAGGAGTACCGAAATAGGATGGTTGCCTTTTTTCATAGGCCTGCATTATAGGAAGCCAGTTAGACCAATCGGCATAATAATTTTGGACAGGACTTTTTCTATTTTTCCATATATCAATTGCTTTTTGTGAGGCAACTAATAAGGCAAGCCCGGGAGGAACACCGACTGCTTTTTGAGAGGCAGTAAGCACAATATCTAAACCCCATTCATCTTGCTTTATTTCTTCGCCGGCAACTGAACATACTCCATCTAAAATTGATAGAGCATTATATTTTTTTGCCAGTTCAGCAATTGGTTTAGGATCGACTAAAACTCCTGTAGAAGTATCGACATGAGTAATAGTTACTAATTTGTATGTTTTAGATCTAAGCTCTTTTTCTATGGTTTCTAAAGAAACAACTTCTCCAACAGCAGCCTCAAGATAAGTAACATTAGCTCCATAACGTTCAAGAATATTTCTAAATCTATCACCAAAATAACCAGTAGAGATTACTAAAGCATTATCATTTAATTCAATAAGATTAGCTGCAGCCATATCCATTGCCAATGTACCGCTACCAGCCACAATAAAAGGTTGCCCTAAAGGAGATAGCCATACTTTTTTCATCAAGTCTATAGCATTCCCAAAAGATTCAATGAAGTTGCCAGCGACATGACTAGTGGTTTCTTCCCCCATGGCTCTTAGTACTGAAGGTTCAAACTCAATTGGCCCAGGGATCATTAACAGTTTTCTTGATTTCATAAAAAATACAATTATATAGTTGGAAGATCACCTTTCCCTTTTGCAGGAAGGTTTGATTCTCCCATTAAGAAAATATCTACCTCTCTGGCTGCTTCCCTACCTTCAGAAATAGCCCAAACAATTAGTGATTGCCCTCTGTGCATATCTCCGGCAACAAAAATAGTTGGAATATTTGTTTGATAATTGGTTGCTTTATAATTAGTTCTGTTATCAACTTCAATACCTAATTGGCTACTCAATGTAGATTCAGGCCCAGTAAAGCCTAAAGCTAATAAAACCAAATCACAAGGCCAAATTTTCTCTGTTTCAGGTTTTTCAATTAATTGAGGTCTTTCACCTGGTTTTATCAGCCATTCCACTTCAACGGTTTTAATAGCTGTTAACTCGCCTTCTTGATTAGTGATAAACTGTTTCGTGTTGATGAGCCAATTTCTATCACAACCTTCTTCATGAGAAGAACTAGTTTTGAGTTGTAACGGCCAGAACGGCCATGGAGTTGTTTCGCTTCTACCTGTAGGAGGTTTCGGCATAATTTCAAAGTTAGTAACCGATTTAGCGCCTTGCCTGTTAGAAGTACCGATACAGTCGGAACCGGTATCACCACCACCAATTACTATTACATGCTTATCTTTTGCACTAATCTTTTCTCCTTTAAAAGGCTTCCCATATAATACTTTTGTTTGCTGTGTTAAGAAATCCATAGCTTGTACAACACCTTTACTGTCAATTCCTTTAACTGGGAGGCTTCTTCTTACAGTTGCGCCTCCGCAAAGTACTATTGCATCAAATTTTTTAAGTTCAGAAACATCAAAATTTACGCCTACATGTGTATTAGTTTTAAAAATGATGCCTTCTTTTTTTAGAATGTCTATTCGCCTATTGATGATCTCTTTCTCCAGTTTAAAATTCGGAATCCCATAACGAAGCAACCCGCCAATTTCATCATCTCTTTCAAATACAGTCACAGTGTGTCCAGCTCTGTTGAGTTGCTGAGCAGCAGCCAATCCGGCTGGCCCGGAACCCACAACAGCTACAGTTTTATTGGTTCTTACTTTTGGAGGCTCAGGAATTATCCAACCTTCGGCAAAACCTCGTTCAACAATATTTTTTTCAATATTTTCAATGGATACGGGGTCTTTTATAATTCCCAGCACACATGATTTTTCACATGGGGCAGGGCATAATCTACCTGTAAATTCAGGGAAATTATTGGTTGAATGTAGAATTTCCAGTGCTCTTTTCCAATCTCCTTTATGCACCATGTGGTTAAAATCCGGAATTAAATTACCGAGTGGACATCCACTATGGCAAAAAGGAATTCCGCAGTCCATGCATCTTGAACCTTGCTTTTGAAGTTCTTCTTCCTTTAACGGAATGGTAAACTCTTCATAGTTTTTTACTCTGATTTCAACAGCAATATTAGTTTCATCTTGTCTGTCAAATTCTTTAAATCCTCCAATTTTTCCCATAAACTAAGCTGTTAATTGTTCTACCTCATTTTGGTTAGCTATTCTTTCCAATGCCTTTTTGTAATCTGTTGGGAAGACCTTTACAAAGTTTTGATATTCAACATCCCAATTGTCTAATATGCTTTCTGCTAGAGAACTATTGGTATAATTTTTATGATTTTCAATCAACTGTTTTAGCTCTTCTTTATCTTCTGAAGATAGTGGGTCAAGGTCAACCATTTCAGTATTACATAAACTATTTTTGAATTTATTTCCTTTATCATAAACGTAGGCAATTCCACCACTCATACCCGCAGCGAAGTTTCTTCCGGTTTTACCGAGAACCACTACTTTACCACCAGTCATATATTCGCATCCATGGTCACCAACACCCTCAACAACAGCAGTAATTCCTGAATTCCTAACAGCAAAACGTTCACCAGCTATACCATTGATATATGCCTCACCGGAAATAGCTCCGTAAAAACAAACATTACCAACTATTATATTCTCTTCAGCTTTAAAGTCAGCCTCATCAGGTTTTTTGATAATAATCTTAGCGCCGGAAAGACTTTTACCTAAGTAGTCATTTGTTTCTCCACTGAGTTTTAGGGTTAATCCTTTTGTAGCGAAAGCACCAAAACTCTGCCCTGCAGAGCCTTTAAAAGATAGTTGTAACGTATCATCTGGTAAACCTTCTTCACCATGGAGTTTGGAGATTTCGTTGCTTATAATGGCTCCAACGGACCTGTCAGTATTTTTAATTGTATATTCTAATGATGTATTAATTTTGTTCTTAATGGCAGCTCTGGCATCCGAAACAATTTTAAGATCCAATACATTGTCTAAATGATGATTTTGTTTTTCGGTATTATGCAAGATAGTACTTCCACTTTCAGATTTCGGTTGATGTAACAAAACGGAAAGGTCTAAACTCTTAGCCTTATAATGTTCAATAGCCTTTTTTACATTCAACTTATCAGTTTGGCCAATCATTTCGTCAATCGATCTGAATCCAAGTTGCGCCATAATCTGTCTTAATTCTTCAGCAACAAAGTAGAAATAGTTAATCACGTGCTCCGGAGTACCTTTAAAATTCTTCCTGAGTTCAGGGTCTTGCGTTGCAATACCAACGGGACAAGTATTTAAATGGCATGCACGCATCATAATACATCCTGATGCTACTAATGGAGCCGTAGCAAAGCCAAATTCTTCGGCACCCAATAAGCAAGCAATAGCAACATCTCTACCGGTTTTTAATTGCCCATCACATTCTAAAACCACTCGGCTTCTCAAATTATTAAGTACTAGTGTTTGTTGTGCCTCAGCAATGCCTAATTCCCAAGGTAAACCGGCATGTTTTAAGGATGTTAAAGGCGATGCGCCTGTACCTCCATCATATCCTGAAACTAGAATTACATCAGCTTTTGCTTTAGCAACACCAGCAGCAATAGTACCGACACCTACTTTTGATACCAGTTTTACATTAATCCTTGCTTCTCTATTTGCATTTTTGAGATCGAAGATCAATTGTGCTAAATCTTCAATTGAATAAATATCGTGATGTGGTGGTGGAGATATTAACCCTACATAAGATGTTGAATTTCTTACTTTAGCAATCCAAGGATACACTTTTTCACCAGGTAACTGACCTCCTTCTCCGGGTTTGGCGCCTTGAGCCATTTTTATTTGAATTTCCTGAGCATTTGTTAAATAGTTACTGCTCACTCCAAACCTACCTGATGCTACTTGTTTTATGGCGCTATTCTTCCAATCGCCATTAGGCAATTTTTTAAAACGAGCTTTGTCTTCTCCGCCTTCGCCGGAATTACTTTTACCTCCAATGCGGTTCATGGCAATAGCCAAATTTTCATGTGCTTCTTGACTGATAGAACCATAGGACATGGCTCCGGTTTTGAATCGTTTTACAATTTCTGTCCAATGCTCAACATCATCAATTGGGATAGGGTCTAAATTATTGAATTCTAAAAGCCCTCTTATAGTCATTAAGTTTTTACTTTGTTCGTTGATATTTTCAGCAAAAACTTTATAAGCATCAGTACTTTTAGTTCTAACTGCCTGCTGTAATTTTGACACAGTAGTTGGGTTGAACATATGCCTTTCCCCATTACGTCTCCATCTATATTCACCTCCAATAGTAAGGTCTAGTGTTTCTTCAACAGTAGTTTTAGGAAAAGCATAATGGTATCTTTTGGCAATATCTTTTTCTATTTCGTATAAACCTATACCTCCAATTCTGGAAGGGGTATAAGGGAAATAATTATCTGTAAAGGTTTTGTTGAAGCCTACTATCTCAAAAATTTGCGATGCTCTGTACGAATGTAATGTAGAGATACCTATTTTGTTCATTATTTTGAGAAGCCCCTTGCCGATAGCTTTGTTGAAATTTTGTACTGCTGCATCTTCATCAATTCCAGTAATAATTTTATCACGTACATTTTGCCGTATGATTTCATTTACCATATAGGGATTGATGGCACTTGCGCCGTACCCAAATAAGGTAGCAAAATGATGGGGTTCTCTGGGCTCGGCAGTTTCTAAGATAATGCCGAATTTTGAACGTTTACCATGCCTGTTTAATGAGTGATGTAAGTAAGAAGTGGCTAAAAGTGCCGGAATAGGAGCCATTTCTTTAGTAACACCCCTATCTGACAAGATGATAATATTGGCCTCATTTTCTACTGCTTTTTCAGCCTCTGTAAGAATTGTTTCTAAAGCCATCTCTAGACCATTCATCCCTTTTTCTATTGGATATAGTATAGAAATTGAAACAGCTTTAAAATCTGGATGGTTAATATTTTTTATTTTATCGAGATCATCGTTTGATATTACCGGATTCTGTATTCTCAATTTTTTTGCTTGTTGTGGAATGATATCAAAGATATTCCTATCACCACCAATCGCTAAACTAATGTCAGTTATAATTTCTTCTCGAATTCCATCCAACGGAGGGTTAGTTACTTGAGCAAATAGTTGTTTAAAATAGTTGTATAAGAGTTGTGGCTTATCAGAAAGTACTGCTAAAGGCGTATCCGTTCCCATAGAACCAATGGCTTCTTTTCCTTTTAAAGCCATAGGGGTAACAATAGTTGAAATATCTTCTTGCGTATAGCCAAACAAGCGCAATCTTGTTTTAAAATCAGTTAATTCAACCGGGCATAAATTATTTGTATACGGAACTTTAGCTAATGGCAATGTATGATCGTCAATCCACTTTTTATAAGGATGCTTAGATACTATTTCATTTTTAATTTCTTCATCTTCAATAATTCTACCTTCGTTCATATCAACTAGAAACATCTTTCCGGGTTCTAGTCTGCCATGTTTTACAACATTTTCAGGTTTAATGTTTAAGACACCAATTTCAGAAGACATAATTACATTTCCATCTTTGGTAACCGTATAACGAGAGGGGCGTAGGCCATTTCTATCCAAAAGTGCTCCGATATACTTACCATCAGTAAAAGGAATAGAAGCAGGGCCGTCCCAAGGTTCCATTAAACATGAGTTGAATTCATAGAAAGCCTTCTTATCCTCACTCATGTTTTTATCTTTTTCCCATGCCTCAGGTACCATCATCATCATTACTTCTGGCAGTGAACGCCCTGTCATTAATAATAGCTCTACAACCATATCCATAGATGCAGAGTCTGATTTCCCTTCTAATACAATAGGGAAGAGTTTTTTAATATCTTCACCAAAAAGATCACTTTGCATTAGTTCTTCTCTTGCACGCATTCTGCTTACATTACCTCTAAGCGTATTGATTTCGCCATTATGACACATATGACGAAATGGTTGAGCTAAATCCCAAGCGGGGAACGTATTGGTTGAAAAGCGTTGATGAACCAAAGCAAGACGTGTTACAACATCAGTTTCTTTAAGATCGAGATAATATCTGCGGATATCCTCAGGTATTAATAGACCTTTGTAGATAATGGTTGTTGTTGAGAAACTAGGTAAATAAAAGTATTTTTTTTCAGAGATATTTGATTGGATAATATTGTGTTCAGCTATTTTTCTGGCAGCATATAATTTTGCATTAAATTGAATATCAGTAAGTTGTTTACTATTTTTTTTAACGAAAACCTGCTTAATTTTAGGTTCTGTTTTGGAAGCAATTTTGCCTAAGTTAGAAGTATCAACAGGCACATCTCTCCATCCTAAAATTTCCAGATCTTGCTTTTTAATTTCTTCTTCAAATATGGAAATACAGTAGTTTGATTGGTTATAACTTCTGGGTAAAAATACCATGCCTACAGCATATTCTCCAGATTCTGGGAGGTTAAAACCACAAACTCTTTTAAAAAATTTGTGGGGGATATCTATCAAAATACCTGCGCCATCACCTGTTCTTCCATCTGCACTTACAGCGCCTCTGTGCTCAAGTTTCACCAAGATTTCCAGTGCATTATGTATAATTTGATGCGATTTTTCACCTTTTAGGTTGCAAATAAAACCTGCACCACAATTGTCTCTTTCAAATTCCGGCAAATACAAACCCTGCTGCTCCATACTTTTTTAGATTAAGTTTACAAAAGTATGAAAAACATTAAATTTAATTTAATTATATATTAAATATGTTAAATATTATATTGTATAATTAAAAAATTAATATTAAAAATTCAAATATGAAATTATTTTATAGCAAATTTTGTAAAATTGATAATAATA
>JAGQYU010000012.1 GCA_020435885.1 Flavobacteriaceae bacterium | reverse complement strand
GTTTTGTAGATAAGATCTTCTCTGTCATCTCTCAATAAAGGTCTATTGGTAGGTATCTCAACTACATCTAATTTATAGATCTCCCAGAATTCACCAGCTTCAGTAACAGCTGTACCTGTCATACCTGCCAACTTTTTGTACATTCTGAAATAGTTCTGTAATGTTATAGTGGCATAAGTTTGCGTAGCATCTTCAATCTTTACATTCTCTTTTGCTTCAATGGCTTGGTGTAATCCATCAGAATAGCGCCTACCTTCCATTACACGCCCTGTTTGCTCATCAACAATTTTAATTTTATCTTCTATCAACACATATTCTACATCTTTTTCAAAAAGTGTATATGCTTTTAATAATTGATTTAAGGTATGGATACGTTCACTTTTGATACTGAAATCTCTAAAAAGTTCTTCTTTTTTAGAGGCTTTTTCTTCTGGTTGAAGACCTTCTTTTTCAATTTTTGCTATTTCAGTACCAATATCCGGTAGTACAAAGAAATCTTTTTCAGTATCTCCGGAAAGGAAAGAAATCCCTTTTTCGGTCAATTCTATTGAGTTGTTTTTTTCGTCAATAACAAAGTAAAGTTCTGCATCAATCTTAGGCATTTCTCTGTTATTGTCTTGCATATAGAAGGCTTCTGTTTTTTGCAGAAGTTGTTTAACACCTTCCTGACTCAAAAATTTGATAAGGGCCTTATTTTTTGGCAACCCTCTAAAAACTCGTAATAAATGGAAACCGCCATCTTTGGTATTGCCTTCAGCGATTAGTTTTTTTGCATCAGCCAAAACACCGGTTAGTAAATTACGTTGTGTGTTTACAATTTTGTCAACCTTTGGCTTTAGCTCATTAAATTCATGTCTGTCACCTTGTGCAACTGCACCGGAGATAATTAAGGGAGTACGAGCATCATCTACCAAAACAGAGTCCACCTCATCTACAATAGCGTAATTATGAACACGTTGTACCAGATCTTTTGGTGAATGTGCCATATTATCACGTAAGTAGTCAAAACCAAACTCGTTGTTGGTGCCATAGGTAATATCAGAATTGTAGGCTTTTCTACGGGCATCAGAATTAGGTTGGTGATGATCTATACAATCAACACTTAATCCGTGGAATTCAAAGATAGGCCCCATCCAAGCAGCATCACGTTTTGCTAAATAGTCATTTACCGTTACTACGTGAACTCCTTTTCCGGGAAGTGCATTCAAATAGATAGGCAAGGTAGCTACCAATGTTTTACCTTCACCAGTCATCATTTCGGCAATTTTACCTTGATGTAATACTGACCCACCAATCAATTGAACATCATAATGCACCATATCCCAAGTAATTGGTTTTCCGGCAGCATCCCATGAGTTTTTCCAAATAGCATATTCTTCACCTTCTAGAGATACATAGTCTTTTGTAGCAGATAATTCACGGTCAAAAGCCGAAGCTTTTACTTTTATTTCGGTGTTATTTACAAAGCGTTTTGCAGTTTCTTTTATTACAGCAAAAGCCTCTGATTGAATAGCATTCAGTACTTCTTCAGTAGCCTTGTAAGCATCTTCGTTAAGGGCATCAATTTCTTTGTAGATTTCTTCCTTTCTGTCTATATTAGAAGTGTCAATCTCTTTGGTAAGAGCTTCTATCTTTTCATTGAAAGGCTTACAGGCATCTACAATCTGTTGCTTAAACTCTAACGTTTTGTTGCGCAACTCATCCGTAGATAATTTACTTATATTAGTTTCCACAGCCTTTACATTATCAACAATGGGCTGTAACTGTTTTAAGTCTTTTTTATTTTTATCACCAACAAATACCTTAAGTACTGAATTTATAATACTCATAATTCTATTTTCATTTTAAAAAGTAAACAGGCAAACACCTGTTTTTTTAACCATACAAATATAGTTTTTGTATAAGGTTAAAGAGTGTTATATACGTTAAAAAAGATGTGTTAAAAGCAAAAAAAAAGCCTCAGAGGAGACTTTTTGATGTTTTAATATTCATCTTCATTCCAAAGGAAATCCTCGTCCGTTGGATAGTCTGACCAAATCTCTTGGATGCTTTCGTATGAATCGCCTTCATCTTCAATGGCTTGCAAGTTTTCAACAACTTCAAGCGGCGCACCGGTCCTAATAGCATAATCTATTAGTTCATCTTTTGTAGCAGGCCAGGGAGCATCACTTAAATACGATGCAAGTTCTAATGTCCAATACATAGCTTTTAAACTTTTTTATTTTTTGCAAAAGTAATTTTTTTACGTAAAAAACCAAGCTTTTTATGTATTAATTTCAATATGCTAAAAGAACGTTGTTTTTTACTGATTTTGAGTTACTTCCGTTTTGGAGGTATCCACGGAATTTCCTCAATGTTGTTATCAAATGTCAATTTCCGTGCCAACACAAAGAGATAGTCTGATAGTCTGTTGAAATATGTCAGAATATAATCATCAACAGGCTCATTATGATGCAATTCTACAATTAAACGTTCAGCCCTACGGCAAACACTTCTGGCTATATGACAGAATGACACGGTGGGATACCCCCCGGGAAGTACAAAATGTGTCATTTGTGGTAGTGTTGTTTCCATAGTATCAATCTCCTGCTCTAATAGAGTAATCTCTTTTTCAGATATTTTAGTAATAGAAAGGCGATCTTTTCCACTTTTCAATTTCTCTTTTTCAGGAGGTGTTGCCAGAGTTGCCCCCATAGTGAACAGATCGTTTTGAACTCTTAGTAATATTTCTGAAGTATGTTTATCGGTGAGGTAAGATCGTAATAGCCCTATAAATGAATTGAGCTCATCTACAGTGCCATAAGCGTCTATTCGTAAATGGTATTTTGGAACTCTTGTACCTCCATATAATGAGGTTTCTCCCTTATCGCCAGTTTTAGTATAAATTTTCATAAAGTAAAAGTAGCAAGTTATATTCGAATAGTAAAATGTTGCTTGGGTTGCTCTTTTCTAAAAAATACAATACCCCATTGAAAAGTATCTATGCTTACGGTAACCAGAGGGTTGTTGATAATTTTCTGCCATGCTTCATACATGCCCTTGCTCCAGTAAATATCATCAAAAATAAAGACAGAATTATTGTTTATATAAGGGAGGCATTTTTCAAAGTATTGCAATGTAGCTTCTTTTTGATGATTTCCATCAAAGAAGATCAGGTCAAATGATTTGTCTGCTAATATTTTTGGTAGTGTATCACTAAAATTTCCTTTAACTAATTGAATGTTAGTAAGATTGAATTTTTTAAATTGTTGTTGTGCTACTGAGGCAGTATTAGAGCATCCTTCTAGTGTAATAATATCACTTTGCGGATTACTAAGACTCATAGCTGCGGTTGCTAATCCTAGAGAGGTTCCTATTTCTAATAAAGTACTTGTTTTTAGATAGTTAGTAAGCCTACCCAAAAGAAAAGCTCTTCTAGTGGAAATACCGGCATTATTAGCAATAGCTGCTATTTTTCTTTTTTTGCTTGATAGTTTTTTTGAACCGGCACCAAAATCTTCAATTTCAATAGATGAATGATCTTTTTGCAATTTATTCTTGTAAGTTTTATAAATGTTATACCACTCTTTTCGAGTTTTATTATAAAAACATTGTGTAAGCAGATCATATACAAAAGGAGAGTGTATACCATGTTGATTGGTAGACCGTATGAGAAATTTGCTATATGATTGTAATTGAAACAGCATACCACTTTTGAGCTTCCGAAAATAGGTAAAATATTATTGTAATAAACAATTTACAGTTATATTTGCCGTTAAGAAAAACTGAAATGATGCGAAAGATTCTAATTGCGTTTTCTGTAGTACTGTTGATACTCACTTCATCATGTATTCCAAATAAAGACCTCGTTTACTTTCAGGGGCAGCCCAGAACTACAAAAGAAGTTTACAAATTAACCAATGAACCTTATAAATTTCAGGTAAACGATATTATCGATATCAGGATCAAAGCTGATGATGAGAAACTAGTAGCATTATTTAGCCAAACGCAGCAACAGGGAAATCAATTCGGAAACCAGTTTAATGAGCAAAACCTGTATTTTACATCTTATACGGTTGACAGACATGGCAATATACGGATACCTTATGTTGGTGAAATGAATGTATTAGGATATACTGAGAAAGAAGTCAGAGAAAAAGTAGAAGGCGAATTAGCTCAATTTTTTAAAGATACCAGTTCTATTTTCGTAACTGTAAAACTGGCTGGGATACGTTTTACGGTAACAGGGGAAGTTGCAAATCCAGGTACACTAACACTGTATCAGAATCAGGTAAGCATTGTTGAAGCCTTGGCTAATGCCGGAGATATAACCTTAACTGGAAATAGAAGAAAAGTGTTTGTAATTCGTAAAAATATAGAGGGTGTTAAAAAATATGAACTGGATATGACGGATGTGAATATTTTTAATGAAGAATCGTTTTACGTACAGCCCAATGACATTGTATATGTGGAGCCTTTGAAACAAAAATCATGGGGAACCGGAACTACAGGTACACAAACTTTTACTACGTTGATCTCAGTATTTTCTTTAGTAACATCAACCATTTTGTTGGTACGAAATTTATAATAGTTGCATGAAACCCTTGAAGAAAGTTGATATAGATATTGATGAGATACGTTCTTTTGATGTAAAGGAATATGTACTAAAGATTATTTCCCATTGGAAATTATTTGTGGCAATGGTTGTATTAGGGCTTATAGTTGCCTTTTTTATCAATTCATATAAACAGCGCATCTATAGTTTAAATAGTGTTATAAACGTTACCGATGAGCAAAATCCATTATTCACTTCTTCGACTAATATAGCATTTAACTGGGGACTTCCCAGTGAAAAAGTAGAGACTATTATAACTATTTTAAAATCCAGAACGCATAACGAAAAGGTTGTAAAAGAATTAGAATATTATATTGATTATTTGCAGGATGGAAAATTTAGAATGGAAGATGTGTATGGTAAAGTTCCTTTTAAGGTAGAGTTGGATACTACGGCGTATCAATTGTTGGGAGTACCCATCAAACTAGACTTTAAAGAGGATGACCATGTTGAGGTTTCAGTTGAATTTGAAGAAGAAGAGTATACTTTAATTAATTATGAGACCAATCAAACCAAGAAAGAAATAGTTTCTGATAAGAATTATTCTGCTGAATTTACCGTTTTTGAAAATCTAAAAACGCCCTTTTCAAGCTTTAAACTACGATTTAATAATTTATCAAATATCCCACAAGGTAAGACTTATTATATCCTTTTTAAAGGTTTTGATGGTACGGTTAAATCATTCCAAAATATAAATGTTAAATCTCTTACCAAAGGGGCTTCTATGATTGAATTGGAATTAAAAGGCCCTAATAAAAAGAAGATAGAAGATTATTTGAATACGACTGTTGAAGTGTTGGATCAGGATCAGAAGAATCAGAAGATTCAATATGCAATTAAAACAAAAGAATATATTGATGATGTATTTAAAGATGCAGCTGATAATCTTCAGGGTATAGAACAAGATTTGGGAAATTACAAACGCACTAATAACATTTATGATATTAGTGTTGAAGGACAGACATTATTTATGGAAGTCAATGAGTTGGATAAACAACGCCAACAAATTCAGGATAGGTTGAACTACTTTTCGAATCTTCAAAACTATTTAACCACACATTCTGATATTAATGATGAAGTATTGGTGCCAGTAAATATATCCATAGAAGATGCCAATATCAATAAGAGCATAGCCGAGCTAGTCGAATTGACCAAGAATAAAAAATATTTAGAGCAAACAGTTAAACCTAATTATCCGACTCTTAAAACATTACAAGATAAAATAGAAATTACTAAAAATGTAGTCTTAGAAAATCTATCCAATCTTCAAAGTGAAACTCAGAACAACCTTAGCAATGTTAAAAACAGAATAGGAAGTTATAACTCCCGTTTATTGAAACTTCCGAAAAAAGAGCAGGGTTTGATTGCCCTGCAACGTAATTATGGATTGACCTCAGCTAATTACGAATATTTAAAGCAAAAACAATACGAAGCAGGCACCGCTATTGCTGCTAATGTATCAGATGTTAAAGTGTTAGATAAAGCTAAGGATGTAGGGCAAGGGGCTATTAGTCCCAATGTTTTATTTAATTATTTGGTTGCTATTATGTTAAGCTTTGGTTTCCCCTTTGTTTATATTTTGATTAAAGAAGCTCTGAATAATAAAATACTCACTGTTGAAGAAATTGAAAAATTATACGATATTCCTGTATTAGGGGTTGTGGGTAGTGGTAAGTTAGATAATTATTTAGCTGTATTCAATAAGCCTAAGTCCTCTTTGGCAGAATCGTTTAGGGCATTGCGCTCCAACATTCAATTCTTATTTAAAAAAGCAGAAGGCTCTAAAACAATTGTTGTAACATCATCTGTAAGTGGAGAAGGGAAAACATTATGTTCAATCAATATGGCCTCTGTTTTTGCCATGAGTGATAAGAAAACCATTTTATTGGGCATGGATCTTCGCAAACCTAAGCTACATGATGATTTTAATGTAACTAATGAAACTGGTATCGTAAATTATTTAATAGGGCAAAAAGAATTGCATGAAGTCATACAACCTTCGCAGATTCCAAATCTAAATGTGATTACTTCCGGTCCTATACCTCCCAATCCGTCAGAGTTGATCATTAGTGATCAAACTGCCGAAATGATGAAAGTTTTGAAAGAGGAATATGATTATATAATTATAGATACACCTCCTGTTGGTTTGGTAGCTGATGCTATTGAACTGTTCAAGTATTCTGATGCCGTGATGTATGTGATTAGACAAAACTATACTCAAAAAGGTATGCCAAAAATGATAGATGATAAATATAAGAGTGGTGAGGTTAAAAATATAAGTTACGTCTTTAACGATTTTTCTTTAAAAGGAGGCTACGGTTATGGCTATGGCTACGGCTACGGCTATGGTTATGGAGGTTATGGCTACGGTAAGTATGGTAATGGATATCATAGCAATGAAGAAAAACTACCATGGTTCAAAAAGATATTTAAAAGAAAGTAAGCATGCTTTCTAAAAAGCAACGTTTATTAAAAAGATCATTTGATGTTACTTTCTCTATTGTCGGGATTATATTATGTTCTTTACCCATACTATTGCTGATAGTGATTGCTACTATTTCTACAAAAAAGTTTGGAATCTTTAAACAAGAACGCATAGGGAAGAATGGAAAGCCTTTTTTTATGTACAAGATACGAACCATGAGAAAAGGAGATATAGATAATCATATTACTCTTATCAATGATCCTCGAATAACTAAAACTGGGTATTTTTTACGAAAGACAAGATTGGATGAATTGCCTCAACTTTTTAATATTGTAAAAGGAGATATGAGTTTTGTTGGCCCAAGACCAGATATAAAGGGGTATGCTGACTTATTAGATGGAGAAGATAGAATTATTTTATCTGTTAGGCCAGGTCTTACTGGGCCTGCAACTTTAAGGTTTAGAGATGAAGATGCATTACTTAATAATGTTGTTGATCCACAAGAGTACAATGATGCCGTTATTTGGCCTCAAAAAGTAGCAATCAATAAACAATATATAGAAAACTGGTCGTTTTATAAGGATATAAAATATATAATCTTGTCAATTTTCCCTAACTTTGACAACTTCTAAAAAAAGCTATATGAAAAACATAAAAATTGCTATTATAGGACTGGGTTATGTAGGGTTGCCTTTGGCTGTAGAATTTGCCAAGAAATATCAGGTTGTAGGCTTTGATATTAATAAAACCCGAGTTGGAGAATTACGAAATTCCGTTGATGTTACACTCGAAACAGCTTCTGAAGAATTGGAACAGGTAAATGTATCGTCATATAAATCTCTCATAGATTCAGGAAAGGGATTGTGGGTTACTGATGATATGTCTCATTTAGATGATGCTAATTTTTATGTAATAACAGTACCAACTCCTGTTGATAAAAGTAATAGGCCGGATTTAACTCCTTTATATAAAGCTAGTGAAACTGTAGGGAAAGTGTTAAAGAATAATGATGTAGTAGTATATGAGTCTACCGTTTTTCCGGGAGCTACAGAAGATGAATGTGTGCCTATCCTAGAAAAAGTATCTGGATTAACCTTTAACAAAGATTTTTTTGTAGGGTATTCACCTGAAAGAATTAATCCAGGGGATAAGGAACATACGGTTACTAAAATATTAAAAGTAACCTCAGGGTCAACTCCGGAAATTGCACATTATGTAAATGAGGTATATAAATCTATCATTGTGGCAGGTACCCATTTAGCGCCTTCCATAAAGGTAGCAGAGGCTGCTAAAGTTATTGAAAACTCACAACGTGATATTAATATTGCCTTTGTGAATGAGCTTTCTAAAATATTCCGATTAATGAATATTGATACCCATGATGTATTAGAAGCTGCTGGAACCAAATGGAACTTTTTACCTTTTAAACCAGGGCTTGTTGGAGGTCACTGTATAGGTGTAGACCCCTATTATTTGGCACAAAAAGCGATACAATTAGGCTACAATCCTGAGATTATTTTAGCTGGTAGAAGGCTAAATGACAGTATGGGGCCTTTTGTTGCTCAAGAAACGGTAAAAATGATGATAAAGAGAGGAATACCTGTTAAAAATTCCAATGTATTGGTATTAGGAATTACATTTAAAGAAGATTGTCCGGATATCCGAAATTCTAGGGCTATTGATATTATTGAAGAATTGGGAACCTATGATATCAATGTTGACGTTTTTGACCCATGGGCTAGTGAAGAAGAGGTAAAACATGAATATGGAATCGGTTTAATTACGAAAGAAAAAGACTTGAAAAATAGTTATAATGCAGTAGTTTTAGCAGTATCTCATAAAGAGTTTAAACATATTGATCTTGATCAATATGTTGTTAAAGAACATGTAATTTTTGATGTAAAGGCAGTATTGCCTAAAGAGAAGTCACACAGTAGATTATAAATTAAGGATGAAGAAAGTACTTGTAACAGGAGCGGCAGGTTTTATTGGTTACCATTTGTCGAAATTGTTAGCTGCTAATCAATATGAAGTGGTTGGAATTGATAATATCAATGATTATTATGATCCTGATTTAAAATTAGCTAGGTTACAAGACATGGGGATTGACACTTCTCAATTAGCGTATGGAAAACCACTACATGGAACGATTACTTTTATTAAACTTGATCTTCGAAATAATAAAGATGTATTACAATTATTTCAAAAAGAACGGTTTAATTATGTAGTTAATTTAGCCGCTCAGGCAGGGGTGCGTTATTCATTAGAAAACCCTCAATCTTATGTAGATAATAATATTACCGGTTTTTTAAATATCTTAGAGGCTTGTCGTCGTTATCCTGTTGAGCATTTGGTTTTTGCTTCTTCAAGTTCGGTATATGGGTTGAGTGAAGAAATTCCTTTTTCGGTAAATAGTCATACCGACCATCCTTTGGCTATGTATGCTGCTAGTAAAAAGGCTAATGAAATGATGGCGCATTCTTATGCTCATTTATTCGGAATACCTAGTACAGGTTTACGGTTCTTTACGGTTTATGGCCCTTGGGGTAGGCCTGATATGGCATTGCATATCTTTACGAAAGCGATTGTAGAAGATAAAGAATTTGAGGTCTTCAATTATGGTAATATGAGTCGTGATTTTACCTATGTAGCGGATATTGTTGAGAGTATAAAAAGACTACTCCCTAAGCCGCCTAAGGAATATAATCCAGAGTTTGATCCTAAGAAGCCTAATCCTTCGATTAGTTCTGCTCCATATCAGATTTTTAATATAGGCAATAACAGTCCTGTTGCATTGATGGATTATGTACATGCTGTTGAAAAAGCACTGAACAAAAAAGGAAAAATTGTTTTTAAACCAATGCAGCCGGGAGATGTGCCTTCTACCTATGCAGATGTGCAGAGTTTGTTTGATTATATTGATTTTAAACCCTCAACTACAATAGAAGAGGGGATTAAAGCATTTGTAGATCGATATCTAAAACTCTATACCTAATGGATGAACTATTACGTATTGTTATCAAAGCTGCCATTGAGGCCGGAGATGAAATAATAAAAGTATATACATCTGATTTTGAGCATGAACTCAAAGCTGATGATTCACCATTGACCATGGCTGATCAGAAGTCCAATGAAGTTATTAATAACTATTTACTGAAAACGGGTATTCCTATTATCAGCGAAGAGAATAATCAAACTCCTTATAGTGAAAGAAAGAATTGGAAGCGATGCTGGGTAGTAGATCCGTTGGATGGCACCAAGGAATTCATTAAAAAGAATGGCGAGTTTACAGTAAATATTGCCTTGATAGAAGAGCAACAGCCTATATTGGGAGTTGTATATGTTCCTGCACAAAAAGTACTCTATTATGCAATAGTTGACTCTCAAAAAGCTTATAAAATACAACTGCAAGATACTAACATTTCTGTTGGTACTATTTTAAAAGATGCCAATGTTATTAAACGAAATCAGCATAATTCATCTGACTTGAAGATTGTTGCCAGCCGTTCACATTTGAATGAAGCTACTGAGAAGTTTATCAATTCATTACAAACCAATAAGAACATTGTCATTGTTTCTAAGGGCAGTTCACTTAAATTTTGTTTAGTAGCTGAAGGTAAAGCAGATATTTACCCACGTTTTGCCCCTACTATGGAGTGGGACTCTGCAGCTCCACATGCTATTTGTAATGCTGTTGGCGTAAAAGTAGTATCTTTAGAAACGGAAGAAGAGCTAATCTATAATAAAGAAGATTTGCTAAATCCATGGTTTATTTGTGAATAATGAAAGATATATCCAAGAAAAGACATATTGCTAAGACCATTACATGGCGGTTGGTGGCTACCATAGATACAATTTTGCTATCATGGATTATCACCGGAAATCCGTTGACAGGTGTTAAAATAGGTTTGGCTGAAATCATCACCAAAATGGGTTTGTATTATCTGCATGAGCGTGTATGGTTTAAGATGAATCTAACTAAAGAGGGTCATGTACTGGAGAGTAGAAAACGGCATATTGCTAAGACCATTACATGGCGGATGGTAGGCACGTTAGATACCATGGTACTTTCGTGGATTATTTCTGGTAATCCGTTAGTAGGAGTTAAAATAGGTGCTGGAGAGTTGATTACGAAAATGCTCTTCTATTATTTGCATGAAAGAGCTTGGTATAGAATTAATTATGGACTCACCGCAAGAAGAGAAATCAAAGATGAGTAAACATATAGTACAACATACATATACGGTTACCAAAGAGCAGCGAAATGTATTAAATAGACATAGGTCATTTTTGGTTTGGTTTACTGGACTTTCGGGTTCCGGAAAATCAACTATTGCTAATGCACTGGAGCAGGAATTGCACAGAAGAAATATCAGAACTTATTCGTTGGATGGTGATAATATCCGCAAAGGAATCAATAAAGATTTGAGTTTTTCTCCGAAAGATAGAACAGAGAATATCAGGAGAATAGCTGAAGTAGCTAATTTGTTAATAGAAGCCGGCGTGGTAGTGTTAGCGGCTTTTGTATCACCCTATAGAATCGATAGGGAAAACATTAAAAGTATAGTTGGAAATGATAACTTTGTAGAGGTTTATGTAAATACATCTATTGAAGAATGTGAAAGAAGAGATGTAAAAGGGCTTTATAAAAAAGCAAGAGCAGGTGAGATTACTAATTTTACAGGTATAAATGCTCCTTATGAGTCGCCTTTAGATCCTGATGTTGAGATAACTACTGAAAATTCTTCAATAGAAAATTCAGTTGAAACTATTGTAAAAGTTATTGAGAAGAAATTAAAATTATGAGTAAATATTTTTTAAACTATTTAGATGAGTTAGAATCTGAAGCAGTTTTTGTAATGCGAGAGGTGTATGCACAGTTTCGTAACCCTGTTATTTTATTTTCCGGCGGTAAAGATTCTATTGTATTAACGCATCTTGCTAAAAAAGCGTTTTATCCTGCAAAAGTACCTTTCGCTTTACTACATGTAGATACTGGTCATAATTTCCCTGAAACCATGCAATTTAGAGATGATTTGGTTAAAAATTTGGGAGTACAATTATTAGTAGGTTCTGTTCAAGAAGCAATTAATAAAGGAAGAGTAAAAGAAGAAACAGGTAAAAATGCCACTCGGAACGAACTACAGATAACCACATTATTGGATGCTATTGAAGAAAATCAGATAGATTGTGCCATGGGTGGAGGAAGGAGAGACGAAGAAAAAGCAAGAGCTAAAGAACGTTTTTTCTCTCACAGAGATGATTTTGGACAGTGGACACCTAAAAATCAACGTCCTGAGCTTTGGAACCTTTTTAATGGCAAAATGCACCATGGGGAACATTTCAGAGTATTTCCGATAAGTAACTGGACAGAAATGGATGTGTGGAATTACATTTTAAGGGAAAATATTGAAATTCCATCCTTATATTATGCACATGAAAGAGAAGTTGTATATCGTAATGGAAGCTGGATAGCAGTTTCAGAACATTTGCCGAATATAGAAGAAGAGCAGGTGTTTACAAAAAAAATACGATTTAGAACCTTGGGAGATATTACTATTTCTGGAGGTATTGAAAGTGAAGCAGATACCTTGGAGCAAATAGTTGCCGAAGTTGCGGCTATGAGAGAAACGGAAAGAGGCAATAGAGCTGATGATAAACGTTCAGAAACTTCTATGGAAGACAGGAAAAAACAAGGGTATTTTTAACACTTTCATTTTGAACTAAGTAAAGGATCTAAAAAGGAAAATCAGAAAATGAGTAACATACATAACAACCAATTATTACGATTTACAACCGCAGGTAGTGTTGATGATGGTAAGAGTACTTTGATAGGGCGTTTATTATACGATTCTAAATCTATATTTGAAGACCAATTGGCTGCCGTAGAAAAAACCAGTAAACGGAAAGGACACGAAACCGTTGATTTGGCTTTGTTTACTGATGGGTTGAGAGATGAACGTGAACAAGGTATTACCATAGATGTAGCGTATAGATATTTCACTACACCTAAGCGTAAATTTATCATTGCCGATACGCCCGGGCATATCCAATATACACGTAATATGGTTACCGGAGCCTCTACGGCCAATGTAGCTATCATTTTGATTGATGCCAGAAAAGGAGTGATAGAACAAACAAAAAGGCATTCGTATATTGCTTCATTATTGGGAATAGGCCATATTATTGTGTGTATCAATAAGATGGACTTGGTTGATTACCATGAAGCTATTTTTAATGATATCATTGATCAGTATGAAAGTATTTCTTCTAAAATGATGATCAAAGATGTACGTTATATTCCTATAAGTGCCTTAAAAGGGGATAATGTGGTAAATCGTTCTGAAAATATGCCTTGGTATCAGAATGCACCCTTGTTACACACATTGGAAACCATACATATCAGTAGTGATAATAATATGAT
>JAGQYU010000082.1:1606-17628 GCA_020435885.1 Flavobacteriaceae bacterium | reverse complement strand
TAATTATATTATTAAATGTTAAACAATATAAAAACAGTTTTTTCAATAAAAGACCTTGAGAATTTTAGTGGTATTAAAGCTCATACTATACGAATATGGGAAAAGAGATATGGACTTTTAGAGCCTTGCAGGACGGAATACAATATTCGCTATTATGATGATAAGAATTTTATTAAGCTTCTGAATATTACATTGTTAAATAATAATGGATTAAAGATATCTAAAATAGCAGAACTATCTGATAATGATATAATTTTAAATGTTAAAGAATTTGCTACATTAAAACTAGTAGAAGAATTTGCTATAAATAGTTTCAAAATATCTATGATGAAGTTTGATGTGGTACTTTTTAATGATACATTTAATAAGTTAATAAGTAGAAAGTCATTAAGAGAGATTTTTGTTGATATTTTTATTCCGTTATTAGAACATATTGGATTTTTATGGCAAACAGGGTCTATTAAACCTATTCATGAACATTTTATTTCAAATCTAATAGCTCAGAAGATACATTCAAATATTGACATTAATCAATCTTCCATATCAAATGATGCTGACAAGATATTTGTTTTATATTTACCTTTAGGAGAGATACATGAGCTAGGTTTGCTCTACATATATTATGAAATAACTCTACGTAATTACAGAACTATTTATTTAGGGCAAAATATTTCTTTAGAGCATATAGCTCAATTAAATGAATTATATTCAAATATTTATTTCATTACTTACTTTACAGTTCAACCAGAAGATATAGATTTTTATTTACAACAAGTAAATAAATTGTTGCTTTCAGATACGTTTAATAAATTTTGTATGTTAGGACCAAAAGCTGAATCTATATCAACATACAAATCAATAAAGTATTTTGCATCTATTAATGAATTGTTAAAATATCTATAATTTAAAAAATATTTTTTGTTTTGTTTAACTAATTTATATATTTGTTAAACAAAAATGAAAAATAAAATTACCATAATAGGTTCAGGGTTCTCATCGCTTGCTGCTTCTTGTTATTTAGCAGCTGATGGTTTCGATGTGAGCATATATGAAAAAAATAATAGTGTTGGAGGTAGAGCAAGTGTATTTTCCAAAGACGGTTTTAAGTTCGATATGGGTCCAACATGGTACTGGATGCCTGATGTTTTTGAGCATTTCTTTAATGACTTTAATACTCGATCAAGCGACTTTTATCAATTAGATAAATTAAACCCGGCTTATAAAGTAATCTTTACAAAGCATGATTCAATAATAATATCTGATACTATTGATAAAATTTACAGCATATTTGAAAAATTTGAACCTGGTAGTTCAAAACACTTACATGCCTTTTTAGAAAGTGCTAAATATAATTATGAGGTTGCTATCAAAGATTTGGTGTATAGGCCAGGAAATTCAATAGTTGAGTTAATTACTCCTACAACTATCCGAAGAGTTGATCAGTTTTTCCAAACAATCAGTAAGCAAGTGCGGAATAAGATTAAGCATCCCTACCTAATTAGTATTTTAGAATTTCCAGTACTATTCTTAGGAGCTAAGCCCTCTAATACGCCTTCCTTTTACAATTTTATGAATTATGCTGATTTTGGTTTGGGAACATGGCATCCAAAAGGTGGCATGTATGAAGTTATTAATGCTATGGTAAGTTTGGCTACCAGTTTAGGTGTAAAAATTTATACTAACCAAAATGTATCCAAAATAATTGTTGAGAACAAAAAGGCATCGGGAATAATTGTAAATGGAGACTTAATTGAAGCTGATATAGTGTTAAGTGGTGCCGACTATCATCACACAGAAACATTGTTGGAAAGACCATATAAGCAATATTCAGAAAGTTATTGGAATTCCAAGACTTTTGCTCCTTCATCATTATTGTTTTATGTAGCTTTTGATAAAAAATTACATAATGTAAACCACCACACATTATTTTTTGATGCTGATTTTAATGAACATGCTGCTACTATTTATGACAACCCTTCATGGCCAAAAAAACCTTTGTTTTATGCAAGTTTTCCATCAATTACAGATGCTTCTTTTGCACCTAAAGGCAAAGAAGCAGGCACATTTTTAATACCCTTAGCTCCAGGAATTGAAGATACAACTTCAATAAGAGAAAGATATTTTGAACAGATCATAGGTAGATTTGAAGCATTAACTGGCCAGGAAGTAAAAGATTCCATATTATTTAAAAGGTCTTACTGTATTAATGATTTTATTAATGATTATAATTCCTATAAAGGCAATGCCTATGGTTTGGCAAATATTCTAACCCAAACTGCTTTTTTACGTCCAAAAATTAAAAGTAAAAAAGTTGATAACCTTTATTTTACAGGTCAACTTACTGTACCCGGCCCAGGTGTACCACCCTCGTTAATATCAGGTAAGATAGTATCATTAGAAATTAATAAGAAATTTAAAATCTTAAAGAATCATGAAACAATTGTTTGATAGTGTTTCTATTAATTGTAGCAAGCTTGTAACCAAGTCTTATAGTACTTCATTTTCGTTGGCAGTAAAGATGTTAGCACCTTCTATTAGAGATGCTATTTATAGCATATATGGTTTCGTAAGGTTTGCAGATGAAATTGTAGATTCTTTTCATAATTATGATAAAGAAAAATTATTAAAAAAGTTTGAAAAAGACTATTACAAAGCTTATAAAAATGATATAAGTTTAAATCCTATACTTCACTCTTTTCAAGCAACCGTAAAAAAATATAATATTGATGATAGGCTTGTACAAGCTTTTTTGAAGAGTATGAGGCAAGACCTACATAAAACAAAATACAATACTATTGAGGAGTATAATGAGTATATTTATGGATCAGCTGATGTTGTTGGGCTGATGTGTTTAAAAGTATTTGTTAATGGTAATGAAAAAAGATACATAGAGCTCAAAGATGCCGCTATGAGCCTAGGTTCTGCCTTTCAAAAAGTTAATTTTTTAAGAGATATTAAAGCAGATACTTTCCAATTGAATAGGAACTATTTCCCAAACATAAATATTTATGACCTTGACAACTTTTCAAAAAGTAAAATCATAAAAGAAATTGAAGATGATTTTGAAAAAGCCTATCAAGGTATTAAGAAATTACCGGTTGAGGCCAAATTTGGTGTTTATACAGCTTACAGGTATTATAAGAGCTTACTGAATAAACTCAAAAAGACACCTTCTCATCTAATAGTAAATAGTAGGATAAGAGTATCTAACCCATACAAAATGGGACTATTAGCCAAATCTTTCGTAACTTATAAACTTAATTTATTATAGAAAAATGACTTCATTATTTATAGCCATAACCATTTTTACTTTTATAGCTATGGAAGTTATAACTTGGTTAACCCATAAATATGTAATGCATGGTTTTATGTGGTATTTCCATGAAGATCATCATCAACCCAGATACCAACATATATTTGAAAGAAACGATATTTTCTTTGTAATTTTTGCAATTCCAAGTATACTTTTATTATATTTTGGTGTGCAAAATGGGTTTAATTATCTTTTTTTTGTAGGATTAGGTATTATGTTTTATGGTATAGCCTATTTTTTTGTACATGATATTATAATTCACCAGAGGTTTAAATGGTTTACAAAAACCAGAAATAAATACCTCGTTGGTCTTAGAAAAGGTCATAAGGCACATCATAAACACTTAGGAAAAGAAGATGGTGAATGTTTCGGTATGTTGTTTGTACCCTTTAAATATTTTAAGGTTTAAATGTCACTATATCTTCTTCTTAATCTGGGTAGTATAGCCATTCCTTTACTTTATAGTTTTGAAAAGCGCATGAATTTTATAAAATGGTGGAAAGAAGTGTTTCTTTCCATCATTATTGTGGCTATCATATTCATTGTTTGGGATATTATTTTTACTCAACAAGGTATTTGGGGTTTTAATGAAAAGTACTTGGTAGGGATACATATTTTTAACTTGCCATTAGAAGAATGGTTATTTTTTATTTGTATTCCTTATGCATGCATTTTTACGCACTATGCATTTCAGTATTTTTTTCCTCAGGTAAGATTATCGATAAAAGTTACCAATGGTATTACATTAGTTATATTAATTACTCTTTTGGTTGTTATTTTAGTAAACCATGATAAAGCTTATACTTTTTACAATTATTTGTTTTTGATAGTACTACTGCTTTATAGTTTAGTTGCTAAGATAGAGCAGCTCCGTGTTTTTTATATAACTTTTAGTATTATCCTTATACCTTTTTTTATAATTAATGGAATACTTACAGGAAGTTTTATTGATGAGCAAGTAGTATGGTATAATAATTATGAAAATTTAGGAATACGCATCGGAACCATCCCTGTTGAAGATATGGGGTATGCTTTTACGATGCTATTTGTTGCTATTATTTTTATTGAACGCTTTAAAAAAGCTAATTTTTCAGATGGAAGTGTATAAATTGGAATCTAAACAACATATTAAAACTTCTATGCATACATGTTGGGATTTTTTTTCATCACCCAAGAACCTAAAGATAATTACGCCAAGTTACATGGGTTTTGAAATAATTGATGCTGTTGAGGGCAAAATATATCCAGGGCAAATTATACAATACAAAGTAAAACCATTGTTTGGTATACCTTTACTTTGGGTAACTGAGATCACTCAAGTTAAAGAGAATAAATTTTTTATTGATGAACAACGTATAGGCCCATATAAATTTTGGCACCACAAACATTTTTTTAAAGAAGTAAAAGATGGTATCGAAATGAAAGATGTAATACATTATGCTTTGCCTTATGGTTTTCTTGGACGTATAGTAAATAAGCTTTTTGTAAGAAAGCAGTTACAAAATATTTTTAAATATCGTTATCAAAAAATCAATAACATATTTAATGAACAATAAGGAGATTGTTGTTTTTTGGTTTAGAAGAGACCTTCGTTTTTATGATAATTTAGGGCTTAAGAAGGCATTAAGTTCAGGCTACAAAGTACTTCCAATATTTATTTTTGACGAAAACATTTTAGATAGACTACAAAAGGCAGATGCTAGAGTAACTTTCATTTATAAAAATTTGCAGAGTCTTAATAATGAATTAAAACGTTATGGAAGCTTGTTATTAATAAAAAAAGGAATTCCATTAGAAGTATGGAAAGGCTTACTAAACGAATTTACTATTAAAAAGGTGTTTTTTAATAGAGATTATGAACCTTATGCTTTGCAAAGAGATAATGAAGTTAGCACATTTTTAACTCATAATTCTATTGCTTTTGAATCTTGTAAAGATCAAGTAATTTTTGAAAAAGACGATATTCTTAAAGATAATGGACAACCATATACCATATATACACCTTATAAAAATAGATGGCTTGAACATTTTAAACAAATAAAAATAAAAGTTAGTGATACAACTTTAGATTTCGACAATTTCTATAAACATGTAACAGAATTTCCAAGCCTTATTAGTATTGGTTTTGCTAAAAGTGAGTTTAAAGTTTTACCTTATAACCTCAATGTAATAGACAATTATCATATTTACAGGAATTATCCTGCTGAAGAAAGTACATCAAATCTATCACCACATTTACGATTTGGTACAGTAAGTATAAGGAAGTTAGTAGAGTTGGCCCAGAACAAAAATGAAGTTTTTCTAAGTGAATTAATTTGGAGAGAGTTCTTTATGCAAATACTATTTCACTACCCAGAAGTAGTAACCTATAATTTTAAGAGGAAGTATGACGGTATAAAATGGAGGAATAATGGAGAAGAATTTGAGAAATGGTGCCGAGGAAGAACAGGTTATCCAATGGTAGATGCGGGCATGCGGCAACTCAACCAAACGGGTTATATGCATAATAGAGTACGAATGATTACTGCTAGTTTTTTGTGCAAACATTTATTGATTGATTGGCGATGGGGTGAAGCCTATTTTGCTGAAAAGTTATTAGATTATGAGTTAGCATCTAATAATGGAAATTGGCAATGGGCAGCTGGTACTGGGTGTGATGCCGCACCCTATTTCAGAGTTTTTAACCCTGAAAGTCAGTTAGAAAAGTTTGACCCAGAAAATAACTACATAAAAAAATGGATACCTGAGTTAGGTAAAGATTACATCAGGCCGATTGTTGAACATAAATTTGCTCGGGAAAGGGCTCTAAAAGTATATGAAGAGGGGTTAAAAAAATAAAAAGAGGAACTTAGTCCTCTTCTTCTTATTCTTTTTTTACTTTACACGTGCTAATGCCAAGAGGTGCATATAGAGGGCAAAAACTTATAAGGCTTGTTAATACAAAAACAGCGGCTAAAATCAATAATACTAAACCTAGCGTACCAGAAATTACATTTGTAAAGTATAATATTCCAATAACGATGGCGATAAGAATCCTTACAGTTTTATCTGCGTTACCCATATTTTTTTTCATAATAAAAAGTTTTAGTTATACATTTATTTATAGTTCAAAGTTATGAAGTGTTCAAAACCTGAGCAGTGACTATGGTCACCATTATAATAACTCTATACTATTACTATGTTGTTTTACTTTTCCTTCAGCTTCTAACTTTTTTATGGTACGGCTTATAACCTCTCTGGCAGTACCAATTTCATTGGCAATTTGCCTATGCGATATTTGTAACGGATTTTTATTGGTTAACTCAACCCTTTCTTTAATAAAATTATAAAGCCTTACATCCATTTTATCAAATAGTACATGTTGAATAGTATCTAAAAGCTCACTATATCGCAGATTATATTGCTGAAAGAACAATGTATTAAAATCTGTAAATTGTTTAGTCCATTTAATAACTTTATCAATAGGCAATATAATAATTGTGGTATCTTCTTCTGTAACGGCAACTACTTTACTGGGCTCGTCTTTTAATCCTGCTGAAAAAGACATGATGCAACTTTCTCCGGGCTTTATGTAGTAGAGTAACAGCTCTTTATCATCATACCTAGTGAAGATTTTTATGAGTCCGGAAATAACTATAGGAATAACTTTAACATATTGGCCCTCTCTTAAAATTTCTGTATTAGCAGGTAAACTTTTTATTGATGAAGCCAACTCAATCTCATGTAGTAGTTCATTACTAAGATGTGGCAACATTTTAGAGAGTTGTAGTTTTTTATCCATAACTATTGTAATATTCTAAATATAAGCCAAATGCTACTATTTTACAACTCATCCTAAAAAAATTACAATTCAGTTATTTTAAATTTTAAAAGTAAAGGTGTTGTTAGACTTTTGAACCGTAAATAATTTATGTCTAACCAAAAAATAAAACTATGGTACGTGTAGTAACACTTTTAGTAATGTATTTAGTATCACAGTTGATCTATGCACAGTCTGTATCAACTGAAGAAAAATTGAATGAAGGGCAAACCATTAAAGTAACAGTCCCTTCAGTATTATCAAGTGAAGGAGATGTCAAATTTGCTTTATATGTTAAAGAAGGTTTTTTGACTAGGCCTATCAAGGCAAAATCAGGTAAAATTGTTGATAAAGCTGCAAATGTTGAATTTGAAAATGTTCAACCGGGAGAATATGCCATTGTTTGTTATCATGACAAAAATTCTAATGATAAGTTAGATTTTAATGAAATGGGAATGCCTTTAGAGGATTACGGCTCATCAAATAATGTATACAGAATGGGGCCTCCAACATTTGAAGATGCTAAATTTACAGTTGAAAATAAATCCTTAGATTTAACTATTAAATTTTGATAAATGAAAGCGATTATCTTCATCATATTTTTTATATCAGCTAATGTTTTTTCACAACAAAAAGGAACGTTGATTATAAAATTCGAAGAATTGCCGTATGAACAAGGAAAATTATATATAGCACTTTATAACAATGAGCAGGAGTTTTTGATACGTGAATATAAAGGGGCAATTTTACAAATTAACAATGGTAATGCTGTAGCAGAATTTAATAATCTCCCTTTTGGAGATTATGCAGTATCCTGTTTTTATGATAAAAATAAAAATGGGCTGTTAGATAAGAACTTTTTGGGTATACCAAAAGAACCCTATGCTTTTAGTAATAACGCTACAGGAAGTTTTGGTCCGCCTAAATTTGAAAAAGCAAAGATTTCTTTAAGAATAGAAGAGGTGTCAATCAGCATTAAACTTTAAAAATAAATGAAAGGTATTAACAAATTACTGTTTATTGGGGTTATGATCGGAGCTTTTTTATTCCTCGTAGACCTGTTTTTTAAATACCTTTCAGGAAATGTTATGATTTTTGATAAGAGTACAGTAGTTAGTTTTGGCTACTATCTCTTGTATGCTATTCCTTTAACATTGGTAAATGCTTACTTCTTTGAATATTATAATAAGCTATCATTAAAAAGGTATGGAAAGTATAAGATACTATTAGGGATGCTGGGTGGAATTTCAGTCACTATGGTTACTCTGATCTTTATCAAAATGTTTCAGGAAATGGCCATTGATGGTGAGAATTTCGATGAGTATTTAATGGGAGAGCAGAAAAACGGACTTTTTTATATCACATCATTAATAATAACAGTAATCATCACAATTATTTTCCATGCATTCTTTTTCTATAAAGAATTGCAAAAAAGAAAAGTAACAGAGCAGAAGATTATCGCAGGTACGGCATCGGCACAATTTGATGCATTGAAAAATCAATTAGACCCACATTTTTTGTTCAACAGCTTAAATGTGCTAACAAGTTTAATAGATGAAAATCCGGATGCCGCTCAGAAGTTTACCACTTCATTATCAAAGGTTTACAGATATGTGCTAGAGCAAAAAAATAAAGAACTAGTTACGGTTGATGAAGAATTACAATTTGCAAAAACCTATGTAAGCCTGCTAAAAATGCGTTTTGAAGGAAGTATCTTTTTTGATATTCCTGATAAAGCAACAAATCCGGATGCTAAAGTAGTACCACTTTCATTACAGTTGTTGTTGGAAAACGCGGTTAAACACAATATTGTAGATAGTTCAAAACCGTTGCATATTAAAATAGTTGAACAAGAAGGTTATTTAGTTGTAGAAAACAATCTGCAACCTAAAGAAATAATTAAAAAGAGTAGCGGAGTAGGTTTGTCTAATATCCAACAGCGCTACGGATTATTAACTAATAGAGAGGTACTTATACATAAAACATCTTCAAGTTTTATAGTAAAGTTGCCAGTTTTAACAAAACAGATTTCGGTTATGCAAGCACAAGAAAATTATATAGAAGATAAAAGATATTTAAAAGCGAAAGAAAAAGTAGAAAAGATAAAAGGGTTTTATTCAAATCTAATTTCTTACATCATTGTTATACCAATTTTAGCGTATATAAATTACAGAACAACAGATTTTCCATGGGTTATATTTCCTGCGTTGGGATGGGGTTTTGGAGTAATAGCTCATGGTTTAGATGCCTACGGTTATAATCCTATTTTGGGGAGAAATTGGGAAGAACGTAAGATAAAAGAGTTTATGAAAAAGGATGATCTATAATCAATTTAAAAAAGAAAATCATGGGAAATTTAGATAAAGAAAATAAATACATACGAGTAAAAGAGCGTGTTGAAAAGATCAAAAAATTCTATTCTAACTTGCTGTCTTATGCAATAGTTATAGGTTTTTTAGCTGGCCTTAATTATTATATTGATGGCTGGAGGCATCCTTGGTTTCTATGGGCGGCTTTCGGCTGGAGTATAGGTTTGGCTTTTCATGCTGCTAAAGCTTTTGAATGGAATCCATTTTTTAATAGAGATTGGGAAAAACGTAAAATAAAAGAGTTTATGGAAAAAGATGATGAAATGATGAAAAAAACACAACATTGGGAATAATAAGTAACACTATGAAAACACATTTTTCTGAAGAAGATAAATATTTAAGGGCAAAACAAAGAGTTAAAGAGCTGAGGGGGTTCTACATTCATTTGGTAATTTATTTAGTGATCAATAGTTTTTTAACTCTAAATAAAGTGATTAGTGTAAAATTCGAAGAAAATATTCCGTACACTGATGCTTTTTTGAATTTCAATTCTTTCTCGGTTTGGATATTTTGGGGAATTGGTTTGGCGTTCCATGCATTTAATGTATTTGGGTTCAACTATATTTTTGGAAAGAATTGGGAACAACGTAAAATTCAGAAGTTTATGAAAGAGGATCAAGAACAGTTTAAGTCGATGAACAGATGAAGGTTATTATCATAGAAGATGAAAAACCGGCTGCTCGCAGATTAAGTAGAATGTTGCTGGCCTTAGATTTAGAGGTAAATGCAATGCTTCATTCTGTTGAGGAGTCTTTGCAATGGTTTCAAGTTAATCAACATCCTGATCTTATATTTTTAGACATCCAACTGTCAGATGGTCTTTCTTTTGAAATTTTTGAGAATATTGATATTAAAAGTGCCATTATTTTCACCACAGCTTATGATGAATATGCCTTACAAGCCTTCAAATTGAATAGTATTGACTACCTGTTAAAACCCATTGATGAAGATGATTTAAAAGTTGCAGTTGATAAATATAAGCAGCGTATTCCGCAGAAAGAAACTATTTCTTTTGATTTCAACGATATTAAAAACTTGCTTATCAACCCGTTGGAAAGAGAGTATAAGAAAAGGTTTACTGTAAAGGTTGGGCAACATTTAAAAATGATTTCGATAGACGCTATTGAGTGTATTTATAGTGAAAACAAAGGAAGTTACATCTATACCAATGATGGCAGGGATTATTTGATTGATGCAACATTAGAACAATTGGAAAATGAGTTGGAACCTACAACTTTTTTTAGAGTAAGCCGTAAGTTCTATATCAATATAAATGCAATAAAAGATATTATTTCTTATACAAATTCTCGGTTGCAAATAAAACTGCATTCCTTTAAAGATCAAGACATTATAGTGAGTAGAGAACGGGTTAAAGATTTTAAAGATTGGCTTGAATAACAATTTTATTGGTTTCTAAGTAAAATCTTCAGATTTTCTTTAGAATTTATTTGTTATTTCATCACAATCCTAATGAATCTATATAATTTCTTTAATGAAAAAAGCTCTCCTAACTGCACTGTTCTGTTTATTCAGTTTTATGATCTTTGCACAGCAAAGTGGTAAATCATCCCAAAAATATGTTTCAAATGCTCCGGATGGTTCAGCCGATGTAACCATTGTAGATGACTTTGCAAACAATATATTGAAACTAAAATCTGTAAATAATTTTTACAAATACCAATTGCTGGATATTAGAACTAGTGAACCCGTGCTTTCAGCTTCAAATAGAGGGAATGCTTGTTCTATAGATAAATCTAGAATTGCTTCCGGAACGTATAATTTACAATTGTTTACACAACAGTTCATTATTACTATAGAAATTACACTTTCGGGTGCTAAAAAAATAATAGAAAGTACTGCACTGGCTTATAATTAAGATGCTTCAAAAAAGCTAAAGACACTGCCTCCGTATTTCTTTAAGTGGCTAAAGTATTTGTTTTCTGAGAGATCGTTGTGTTTTGAATGTTCAATGATTAGCATGCCTTCTTCAAGTAAAAGTTCTCTTTCAAAAATTAATGATACCAGTTTAGTAAGTTGCTCCACGGTGAACTCATAAGGTGGATCTGCAAAAATGATATCATGTTTCAACGTAGTTTTTTCCAGATAGCTAAAGACATCACTTTTAATAGGCTGTATGGGCAAATTCAATTCCTCAGCAGTTTTCTTTATGAATTTAATGGAGTTGAAGTGTGAATCTATCGAAGTTATATTCTTTGCACCCCTAGAAGCAAACTCATAACTGATACTGCCAATGCCTGCAAAAAGATCTAACACAGATAATTGCTCAAAATAGTAATTGTTATTGATGATATTGAACAAAGCTTCCTTGGCAAAATCAGTTGTGGGCCTGGCAGGCAGATTTTTAGGAGCGTTGATTCGTTTTCCTTTATGTTTTCCGGAAATGATACGCATCAGTACTGGTTGAAAATAGTAAAGTACTCACGTTTATCATGCTCACTAAAGATAGCATCAAATGTGTATTTAGACCTGTTTTCAAGCAGTTTCACATTTCTTATATACTTGTATGCTATTTTAAAAAGCTCATCATCTTTTTCTATGGCTCCTAAAAGGATGAGTTCAAACTTTTCAGGATTCATCTTTAATTGCTCAGCCGTAAACAAAATGTAATAGATAAAATCTTCTTTAGCAGTAATTTTAAAAGTGTTGTACAGTTGTAACTTTTTGTTGGCTATTACAATTAACTCACAATGATTGCCTTGTACATGAGCAAACATATGTGGTACTAAGCTGTATTTGTAAATACTCATTAAATTCTCTATCAACAAACCTGAGAAGTGTTTGTATTCAAAACCTCCAAATTGATCGAGTAAATAATTGTTGATGTTTACATAAGGAATGAAAACATTGATTATATCATGGTTTTTGATCTCGTCATAAACAATATAATCAAAAGCAAATACTTTATTGTTGTATTTTATATAATCACGTAGTTTATTCTCATCAAATAATGGTTTTGGGACTATTGTAGCCAAATCACTAACATGACTTACATTAACCGAGTTATATTTCTTTTGAAGTAATGATTCTTCTTTAAAAACTGATGTAATATTTGTAAGCAGTTTTTCTGGGGTATTATTGATTTCTTTAAAAAAATAATCATGTAAGTCTATAAAAACATTTTCATCTTTGTTTAGAACACAAAAAGAAAATCCATCCAAACTGAATTGGATGGATAAATGATTGTTTTCAGAAATTAATAAATCTGTATTAGTTGTCTTTCTCTCTTTCTTCTTTTGAATCATAAGATGGAGGCCAGTTACCGCCTGTTTTTACATCGTCTAAAGAACCAACAGAAATAAACTCTCCTCTTACTTCTGTACCGCCTAGTGCTTCTTTTTCTTGTCTTATTAAGTCTTTATCCATTCCTTCAAGTACAATTGCTTTATCAACTCTAGCTTCAAAAACAGGAGCTTTAATACCTTGTACTTTTTCTACAACACCTGTTTTGAGCTCAAATTTAGCATTAGTTCCAGGTACGTTGAACATATTTTGGTAATCTCTTCCGGCAAAATCGGCTTTTACAGGCCTAAAATCAACAGTATCAATAACTTTCTTTTCTTCCTGAACAGTAATCCCTCCTCCTTTATTAACATCTACAACTACGTTTCTTGTCTGGATAATAGCAAATTTTGCAGTGTCAATAAATTTAACCAAATCTTCAGCTTTGTTAGTAAACTTACCGGTTACTTCTTTATGAGCTACTTCAGCATCACGTATTATTTTAAGATTCTCTATAACTTTAGTATATCTTTTTACTTTTTCTTGATTGAATTTTATAGGTGCCATTATACTATCATAGATCTTATAAGCTAAAAAAGCAATAAGCAACCATAATAAAACTGAAATTATAGGCCTGGCACCTTTAGGTATTTTATTCACTATTAAATAGGCTAGTAAACCAACAATAACAATTGATACGATGATGATCAGGATTGTGCTCATTTTGTGTGTGTAGTTTTTTAAAGGTTATTGGCAAATCTACAAAATTTTTTTAATGGTTAAAACTTTTATGCCTAAATCAATTTGTACATTTGACATTTAATGATTTTGATGAATGATAACTGACCCAAACCAATTTTATAGAGTTCTAACTGATAAGTTTCCGTTTACCCCAACTGATCTTCAAGATGTGTTGTTGCAGCAAATAGCTGATTTTGTTTTTAGCTCAGACCCAAGTAAGCTCTTTTTGCTAAAAGGCTATGCAGGTACAGGAAAAACAACCACCATCAGTACAGTAGTCAATAATTTATGGAGGGCTAGCATGGAATCAGTTTTAATGGCACCTACAGGTAGGGCAGCTAAGGTTATAGCAGGCTATAGTGGGAGGCAGGCATTCACTATTCATAAAAAAATATATCATCCCAGAAAGGCAAAGAACGGTTCAGTTTCATTCGTTTTACAAAAAAATAAGCATACCAATACCATTTTTATTGTTGATGAAGCTTCAATGATTCCTGATAAGAATACTGAAGCCAAAATTTTTGAAAACGGCTCTTTATTAGATGATCTTTTATTCTACATCTATTCAGGAAAGAACTGTAAACTGATATTGATTGGTGATACAGCCCAATTACCACCAGTAAAGTTAGAATTAAGTCCTGCGTTGGAAACAGATACGTTGGAACGGTTTTATAATAAAAAAGTGATAGAGATAGAATTAGATGAGGTGGTACGACAGCATCAAGATTCCGGTATATTGGTAAATGCAACGGATTTACGCCTTTTATTGAGCAATGATGGATTGGGAGATTTCAAATTTTCGACCAATATGCCGGATGTTATTCGCTTAACGGATGGTTATGATATTCAGGAAGCTATTGTTTCTGCTTACGATAGCGGAGGTGTTGAGGATACTGCTTTTATAGTTCGTTCTAACAAAAGAGCCAATCAATATAATCAACAGATCCGTAGCAAGATAATTGGATTAGAAAATGATATTTCTACTGGAGATTACATAATGGTTGTAAAAAATAACTATTACTGGTTAAAAGAAACGTCGGAAGCAGGTTTTATTGCCAATGGCGATATTTGTGAGATACTGCAAATCTTCAGTTATAAAGAACTGTATGGATTTCGCTTTGCGGAAGTAAAACTCAGAATGGTAGATTATCCTAATCAAAAACCATTTGAAACCGTAATTTTATTAGATACGTTAACAAGTGAATCTGCCTCATTAACCTATGAAGAATCTAACAAGTTGTACGAAGAAGTTGCTAAAGATTATGCCAACGAAAAATCATCTTATAAAAGATTGTTAGCCATTAAGAACAATAAGTATTTCAATGCATTGCAGATAAAGTTTTCGTATGCTATGACTTGTCATAAATCGCAAGGAGGGCAGTGGAAGACCGTTTTCATTGAACAACCTTATTTGCCGGATGAACCGGATATTTCGTATTTTAGGTGGTTGTATACGGCCGTAACCCGTGCACAAGAAAAATTATATTTAATTGGTTTTAAAAAAGATTTCTTTGATGAATAGCTATTTACGATTATCGGTTTATTTGCTCTTGTTGGCATTTTTTTATTCTTGTGGAGTAACGCACCAGATAAAAAAAGAGTTTTCACAAAAAGAAAAAGATAATAATTTCTTCAAAGGATTTGTGTTATATGATCCGGTTACGAAAAAACAGCTGATAAATCATAATGGTAATAAATTCTTTACGCCGGCTTCCAACACTAAATTATATACATTTTATGCAGCCTACAGAACGTTTAAGGATTCCGTAAAGAGTTTTGAATATTATAAAACCAGCGATTCACTTATCATTAAAGGTACAGCTGACCCCTCATTGTTTTATGGTTTTGACAGTACAAAAGTTGTAAATTTTTTAAAGAAAGATACAACGCAAATCTATTTGCTGGATGCAACTATAGATGAAAAACCGTATGGTAGCGGCTGGGCTTGGGACGATTATGCCTACTATTATCAACCAGAGAAAAGTCTTTTCCCAATTTATGGAAATATAGTAGCGTATGGTTTTGAAAATGACAGCTTAATAAGTTATCCATCGGCTTTTAAAAATCAAATTAAAGTGGTTGACTCTACTGATGTTGATAGAGAAATGAATGTAAATTTCTTTTTTATAGAAAAAGACCGTACTAAGAAAAAATATGTGCCTTTTATTACTAATAATGAGTTGACAACTAGATTATTAGAAAAAGAGCTAAATAAAAAAGTTTCGGTTATACCTTATGAAAATTGCTACACATTAACACCTTATTATGGAGCTTCGTATGATAGTTTGTACAAGCAATTATTGGTAATCAGTGATAATTTTATTGCAGAACAATTAATGTTACAAGTTGGGAATGAAAAAGCGGGTTCATATAGTGTTGAAAAAGGAATATCCTATGCTTTAGAAAATTACTTGAACGATTTACCTCAAAAACCTCGATGGGTAGATGGTTCAGGTCTTTCGAGATATAATTTATTTACACCGGAAGATATGGTATTTTTGCTCAATAAAATGTACGCTGAAATTCCAACGGAAAAACTATTCAGTTATTTTCCGGTAGG
>JAGQYU010000082.1:0-1552 GCA_020435885.1 Flavobacteriaceae bacterium | reverse complement strand
TATGCTAAATCCGGCACCTTATCCAATAATTATAATTTGAGTGGTTATATTGTTACAAAGAGAGGTAATGTGTTTATTTTCAGCTACATGAATAATCATTATGTGATACCTCTATCGGAAGTTAAAAAAGAAATTGAAGAAACTTTATTAACGATCTATAATAATTACTAAGATGAAAAAGCTTTTGGGAAGATTTGTGTTGTTTATTACAGGTTGGAAATCGTCTTATCCTGAAGAATATAAGGTTAAAAAATGTGTGATGCTAGCGGCTCCGCATACTTCTAACTGGGATTTACTTTTTGCTATGGCAGTATATTGGAAAGAAGGTATCCACAATCGTTTTTTTATTAAAAATATGTACACAAAGGGCTTTTTTGGATTCTTTTTTAAGTGGCTAGGTGCTATTGGTGTGGATAGGAGCAAGAATAACAATTTGGTTGATTATGCTACCGAATTGTTTGGTAACTATGATGAACTGGTCTTAATGGTTCCTGCTGAGGGGACACGCAAAAAGGTAGAAAAGTGGAAAACAGGTTTTTACCATATTGCAACTAAGGCTAATGTACCGGTAGCACTAGGGTTTTTAGATTATAAAAAGAAACTGGCTGGTGTTGGAGATTTGATTACGTTGAGTGGTGATTTTAAGAAAGATATGACTGTAATTCAGGATTTTTATAAAAATATAGCTGCCAAACATCCTGAGTTGTATAATGAGAAGATATTTTAGGTCTAGTGAAGTAAAGACTTTCCTAAATCCAACATAATTGAGGTTATACATTTTATTCCTTGGTATATTTTTCAATCCTTTTATCAGGGATTAACCACATAAAGGCAACTAAAGTAAATAGAATACCAGAAACCCAAGTATTTATCCACGTAAAGGCTATTCCGATTATATATAATATAGGTGATATTTTTCCTTTTATATCTTTACCAACTGCTTCGGATAATATTGTATCTTCCCCATTTGTTTTGATTATTTGCAATTGGAGGATATAATATGCTACTGCTGACATTAATAAAATAAAACCGTATAAAGCCATAGGTCTTTGTGCAAAATTATTTTCTCCCATCCATCCTGTTACAAAAGGGATAAGTGATAGCCAAAAGAGGAGATGTAGATTAGCCCATAGAACACCACCTGAAACTTTTTTTACTGTATGCATCATATGATGATGATTATTCCAATAAATACCTAAATAGATATAACTGAGAATATAACTTAAGAATACAGGGATTAAAGGTGTTAGATTTTCGAAATCATTACCATGAGGTACTTTTATTTCTAATACCATAATAGTAATGATAATTGCTAATACGCCATCACTAAAGGCTTCCATTCTTCCTTTGTTCATTTTTTTTAAATTTTATGTTATTATCTTATTTTTTACTAAACTCATTGTACTTAGATTAATACCAAAAAATAATTTTAGTTGTATCTTCCTGATAATCAAACCATTTTATTTCATCATCTTTTCTGTACCATGTCAACTGCCTTTTGGCAAACCTCCGTGTATTTTTTTTAATTTCTTCTATAGCTGTTTCAATAGGA
>JAGQYU010000081.1 GCA_020435885.1 Flavobacteriaceae bacterium | reverse complement strand
AAAAATAAAATAGGAAGGAAATTAAAACTGAAAAAGTATAATGATCTTAACTAAGAAATGATTTTTACTAACTGCTACAAAGAAACATCTTTATATTGGATAAATCTAAATTTAATGCTTTTAATTTTTTTAGATCTATATATTGGATGAAATAATAATTGCATTGAAAGTTGGCTATAAAACATAAATTGTATAGACAAATAGATTAAATTTTTCCTAACGAAGTCAACCTCTTCATCAAATTTTACAATTTTTATTTTCTTTCAATCTTTTACTTAAAAAGCTTTACTACTCTTTAAAAAATATCCAAAAAAATTAGTAAGTTAGCATTTCGAAAAAAATATACTTTTTAGTAATTTTTAGCCGAAGAACTGTTAATTAAACCTAATCTGCTTAACATGACTGCAAATTTCCATTTAATAGATTATTTAATATTTATCGCTTATGCCATATTGATTCTAGGTGTTGGTTTATGGGTTTCAAGAGATAAAAAAGGGCATCAAAAAAATGCTGAAGATTATTTCTTAGCCAGTAAATCACTGCCGTGGTGGGCTATAGGTGCTTCGCTTATTGCAGCAAATATCTCAGCAGAACAATTTATAGGAATGTCTGGCTCTGGTTTTGCATCCGGATTGGCAATAGCTTCTTATGAATGGATGGCCGCTCTTACTTTATTAATTGTAGGAAAATTCTTTTTGCCAATTTTCATTGAGAAAGGATTGTATACTATCCCTGAATTTGTTGAGAAAAGATATTCAACCAATCTAAAAACCATTTTAGCCATATTTTGGATTGCTCTTTATGTTTTTGTAAACCTAACATCTGTTTTATATTTAGGTTCCTTGGCATTAGAAACAATTATGGGTATCCCCATGATGTACGGAGTAATAGGTTTGGCACTTTTTGCTGCAGCTTATTCATTATATGGAGGGCTTTCTGCCGTTGCATGGACAGATGTTATTCAGGTAGTTTTTTTAGTTTTAGGAGGATTGGTAACAACCTATCTTGCACTGAATACAGTCTCAGGTGGTGAAGGAGTTATATCAGGTTTAAAAACTGTTTATAATGCAGTACCGGAAAGATTTGCCATGATCTTAGATAAATCAAATCCTGAATATAAAAACTTACCCGGTTTGGGTGTTCTTGTTGGTGGTATGTGGGTAGCGAATTTATATTATTGGGGATTTAATCAATATATAATACAAAGAACTTTGGCAGCCAAATCTCTTAAAGAATCACAAAAAGGAATCATTATGGCTGCTTTCTTAAAATTGATTATTCCTTTAATAGTGGTAATCCCAGGTATTGCAGCTTATGTTATGATAAATGATAATCAAATTTTAGGAAGTTTAGGAGAAGCCGGATTAAGTAATATTCCTTCTTCTGACCAAGCTGATAAAGCATATCCTTGGCTATTGCAATTCCTACCTGTTGGTCTTAAAGGAATTGCTTTTGCTGCTTTGACAGCTGCTATTGTATCTTCACTAGCATCTATGCTTAACTCAACTTCTACCATTTTTACAATGGATATTTATAAGCAGTATATTAATAAAAATGCCAGTGATAAAGCAACTGTTGGTATGGGAAGGCTTTCTGCAACTATAGCTTTGATTATTGCTTGTATTATGGCTCCATTGTTAGGAGGTATTGACCAAGCGTTCCAATTCATTCAAGAATATACTGGTGTTGTGAGTCCTGGTATATTAGCGGTATTTATTTTAGGACTTTTCTGGAAGAAAACAACTAACAAAGGTGCAATTGTTGGTGCGTTGGCTTCCATACCAATAGCAATGTATTTTAAAGTTGCTCCTAAAGGGTGGTCAACAAGTTCAATTTTTGTGGATGTGCCTTTTATGGATCAAATGGGATATACATTCCTGCTAACAATGCTTATAATTGTGTTAGTTAGTTATATGCAAAACAAAGGCAATGATGATGTAAAAGGAATACCATTGACTAAATCGCTATTCAAAACTTCATCTGAATTCAATATTGGTGCCTTTGCTGTGATGATAATTATAGTGGTATTGTATTCATTATTCTGGAAATAAAAATCTAGATATAAAAGTACTTCTATCATAAAAAATGAATAACTCTAATAATATACCTTTAAACTGGTATGCTTTTTACACAAGGCCTAGATCAGAAAAGAAAGTATTACATCTATTAACACAAAAAGGATACGAGTGTTATTTACCTTTGATGACCACAATAAGGCAATGGAGTGATAGAAAAAAGAAAGTTCAATTACCAATTATACCTTCCTATGTGTTTGTTAAAACACATCCAAATGATTTTAATGATGTATTGAATTCAAATAATGTTGTAAATATTCTTAAATATTTGGGTAAGCCCGCAATAATAAAAGGTTATGAAATTGAAAATTTGAAAATTTTATTACAAGATACTGATAATATTAAATTAACTGAAACATTTAATTTTGAAAAAGGCGATACCGTTATTGTGGAGAAAGGAGTATTTAAAGGTTTAATAGCAGAATGCATTGAATTTAATGGTAAACATAGGATAATCTTAGAAATAAATGGTTGGGATAATATTTTTGAATTAAATATCCCTTTAAATCATATTAAGAAATTTGATAGAACTCTTGCTTAATCTACCCTAATTCATATATTTGTAAAAAATTGCAAACAAAATTATTTACAAGGCTTTTTACATTTAAATCAAATTGAAATATTTTATTTCAGTTAAACTTATTGTCCTTTAAAAGTATTTTTAATCTAAAAAAAGGTATTTTTAAAGTATTAATTCACTAATAGTAACCAAAACTGAACTTGAAAATGAAAACATTACTAGAAAAATCTCTTAAATATACATTCCTATTAATCGCAATATCAATGGTGTCATCCTGTGGCACACGAAAAGATATTGTTTATTTTCAAAATATCGATCAAATTGGAGCAACATCTTCAATAAATGAATATACTCCAACAATTAGACCTGATGATATGCTTACAATTACTGTTTCAGCATTAGATCAAGATGCTGTTAGACCATTCAACTTACCAACGGTCACCTTTGGCAGTAACGGAAGTCAATTAGGCAGAGAAAGGCTAGAAACTTATTTAGTTGATAGTAGTGGAAATATTGATTTTCCTGTTCTAGGTAAATTAAAATTATCAGGGTTAACACGTATTCAAGCCACTCAATTGATTAAAGATATGCTCAAAGATTATCTAAAAGACCCTATTGTAAATATTAGAACTGTTAATTTTAAAGTAACTATTTTAGGGGAAGTGACAAGGCCAGGGTCTTATACTATTCCTAATGATAGGATTACCATATTAGAGGCTTTAGGTTTAGCAAGTGATTTAACACTACAAGGACAAAGAAATAATGTATTAGTAATTCGTGAAATTAATAATAAAACAATATCTTATAGAGTAGATTTAACTTCAGAAGAAGTTTTTAGTTCTCCTTACTATTATCTTACTCAAAATGATGTAATTTATGTTGAACCAAATAACTCAAGAATTAAGTCTTCTAGTGTTGGTCCTAATGTTGGAGCTACATTGAGTTTTATATCTACTTTAGTTACTGTTGCAGCTCTAATTGTAAGTATTACTAGATAAATTACTTTAATTTAATTATACCAAAAAATCTATTGTAAAAATCATGGATGAGAATAGTTCAGTTTTTAGTAATTATGATTTTAGAAATCAAATCGATAATTATTTAAGATATTGGAAATGGTTTATTTTAACTATAATTATTTGCGGTTTTTTAGCTTATTTAAAACTAAACTTAACAAGTCCTGAATATCGGGCTTCCTCTTCAATACAAATTAAAGGCAACAATAGCTCTGATGAATCAAAACTTGCAGTTTTCCAGGATCTTGGAATTATGAGCAACTCTAGAGATCATATCGAAGATGAAATAGAAATATTAAAATCAAAAAGTTTAATATACGATGTTGCAAATAATCTTAATCTAAATGTTCAATTTTTTAATGATAAAAATAAACTGAGTGAATTTATAGATAATACATTTTCTCAAGAAACTAATTTTTACGAGAATGAATTATATAGTAATCCTCCTTTTAATATTAATTTCTTTACACCGGATTCAATAATTAATGAGGTAAATTCAGAATTTATTATTTCAGTAATCTCCCCTACTCAATTTAAATATACTGATAAGTATAAAAGCTTTAAAAGTTCTTTTGGTGAAAAAATTACTTCACATGATTTAGGAGAAATTATTATTATACCAAATTCTGTTGATGATAGTTCTTTGGTTGGTAGTGAAATCTTTGTAAAAATTATCCCACTATCATCTATTGCATATTCCTACTCAAATAATCTAAATATAGAACCTAAAAGCGACTTCTCAAGTATTCTAGATGTAAAATTTAGTAATAGTGATAGAAAAAGAGCCCAAGATTTTTTAAGAGAACTTATAAATCAATATAACAATAGGTCTATAACACAAAAAGAATTGTTAACTAAAAGTACCTCTGATTTTGTAAGTAAACGATTAGAAAAAATCGAAGATGAATTATCAGATATTGATATAACAGCCGAGAGTTTTAAAACAAAATATAGGCTATCAGATGTAACATCTCAAGCTGGATTAAATTTACAAAGTAATCAAGAAATTGAAAGACAAATAGTTACCGCTAATACTGAACTCGAAAAAATAGGTTTTATTAAAGATTTTGTAAAAACCAGTAATGCTAATGAGTTAATACCTACAAGTATCGAATTAGGAGATAATACTGTTAATTCATTAACTCAAAAGTATAATGAACTAATGCTCGAGAAAAAAAGATATTTAGAAACATCTACAGAAAAAAATCCAATAGTATCAAATATAAATGAACAATTAAGGTCGATAAGAGATAATATTTCCCAAGGTCTTAATAATTTAGAATCCTCTCAAAAAATATCAATTGATGCTTTAACAGAACAAGACAGACGCATTAATTCAAGATTATATTCAGCACCAAAACAAGAAAGAGAATTAAGAACAATTCAAAGACAACAACAAATTAAAGAGGCTTTATTTTTGTACCTATTACAAAAAAGAGAGGAGATTGCTATTACATTAGGAGTAGCTGAACCTAATGCTAAAATTATAGACCAGCCTATAAGCACTTTCAATCCAGTATCTCCTAAGAAATCTGTTTATTATTTAGCTGCTATCCTATTTGGTCTATTGATTCCTTTCTCTTTTATTTATATTAAAGATTTTCTTGATACAAAAGTTGGTGGAAGAGAAGACATTGAAAAGTTATTAAACATACCTATTCTAGGGGACATTCCTAAGGTTGAAGGGAAAAATTTCTTAATTACAGAAAATGATCATTCAAGTATGGCTGAGGCTTTCAGAATCTTAAGGACTAATTTAGGATTTATAACTACTCATAATGAATCATCAAAAGTAATATTTATCACATCAACAATAGCCCACGAAGGAAAGTCATTTGTATCTTCTAATCTTGCAGTTTCATTAGCCTTGGCTGGGAAAAAAACATTATTAATTGGTATGGATATCAGAGCTCCTCGAATAAAGAATTATTTGAACATAAGAGGAGAAAAAGGAATAACTAACTATATAGTAGATTCAAAAATATCATTAAATGATATAATTTTGGATGTGCCAAAAATTAAAAATTTAAATCTAATTTCATCTGGAGATATCGCACCGAATCCAGCAGAATTATTAATGAATTCTAAAGTTAAAGAATTATTTGATAAAGTTAAAAAGGATTATGATTACATAATAGTTGATACAGCTGCGTCAAGCATAGTTACAGATACAATTTTGTTAAGAAACTTTGCAGACGTCTTTATTTTTGTTATAAGAGCAAATTTCTTAGATAAAAGGCAACTAAATTTTATTAAAGCAATATATAAAGAGAATAAGCTCCCAAATTTAGCCTTACTTATAAATGGTGTAGATAACAAAAGAACATATCAATATGGATATGGATATGGATTTGAATATGAAAAAAACAAAGTAAAATGGTGGCAGTTTTACAAATAAGAAACTGTTTTCTCAAATTCAGATTATGATGAATATAATTGATAAAATTTGTTAGGTATAATGCTTAACTAAGTTTAATTTTAAGCACTTCTCTTATTTTTAAATAGTATATTATAGATTGCTTTAAAGAAATATTTAATATCAGTAAGATATGGATTGTTAATTTTCTCTAACAAATACTCTTTCTCTGCTTCTAAGGCACTAGCGACATCTCCACTTCTATTTAGTGCTACATATGGAGGTATACAACCAGGCTTTTGCCTTAAGCGTAATTCTTGTATCTCTTTAGGAATATCTTGAAAGTAACGTTGAGAAACTGGTCTACATCCGACTAACTTCAAATCTCCTTTAAATAAATTAATTAACTGTGGTAATTCATCAATCCAATACTTTCTAAGGAATTTTCCCCAAGGAACTAGCCTAAAATCATTTGCTGGTTTTCCTGTCTCGGCGTAACCGTTAACTTTTAAAATATAATCATGGAGATATTCAGAATACGGATGCATGGTTCTAAACTTATACACTTTTATTATTTTCCCATCCTTACCAATTCTTTTCATTTTAAAGAAAGGACCATAACTCGGACTCATATCATAAGCTGGCTCTTTTACCTTTTTCGCTACAAAGTAGTGAATACCATCAATTACTTTAAAATCAATAATATCAAAACCACAAGAAACTAGCCTTCCTAAAGCTTCCGCTTTTGATAATAGCCTATTCTTACCTTTAGTTATAAAAAAATATGCTTTCTTTAAATAAGGTAATTTAGGAATTACTCTTTTAAAAATAAATTCAAAGCCAAAATATAAATTTTTAAGTGGAGAGTTATAGATTTTTTTATTCTCTGCTCTATCAGTAAAAGTTTCAAAATTACCCATTAAAATTCCTCCATTCGGAATCTTATTATTAATATCTTCTAACTGTTTATTTATTAATCTAAAATTATTTATCTTATCAAGAAAAATTATATTTT
>JAGQYU010000011.1:1535-11117 GCA_020435885.1 Flavobacteriaceae bacterium | reverse complement strand
TTCTTCAGGGTCTTTTATAGATGCAAAATCGAATTGATTTTTAGCCAATAAATTATACCACTGAACTACTTTTTTGATGTTAGAGGCATATACTTTTTCTTCATCGTAGTTTGGTAATATTTCTGAGAAGAAATCAGTCAGTTTATCATTACTTTCTTTATGATCTAGTACTTCTTTGTTTTCAACTTTTTCGGCAATAGTTTTGAATATAGTACGCAAAGGTTCTTCTCCTTCGTGGGTATAAATAGCTATATCATTTAGCACGCTTACATTTTGTAAGGCATTTACGGGCATTCTTTTTTTATCGATCAACGATTCAACTATCAAGCCTTTAGCACTTTGTGAAATAATTTGGTATAAACCCGGTTTGCCGGAAATGGCAACAATTTTTTCTAATGTCATATAGTTATTTTTTAGGGAACTTCATTCTGTAGTCTACGTCTACTTTTCCTTTGGATATATTTTCTAATTTTTTCTTTATGAGCCTTTTTTTAAGCGAAGAAAGCTTATCGGTAAACAAAACACCTTCAATATGGTCATATTCATGCTGAATTACCCTTGCGGCCAATCCACTTAACGTTTCAGTATGTTTATTGAAATTTTCATCAACATATTCAATGGTCAATGTGTCTTTGCGAGCCACATCTTCATTAATATTAGGAATGCTTAGACACCCTTCGTTGAACATCCATTCATCACCTTCTTCATTTAAAATTTTAGCGTTAATAAAAACCTTTTTGTAGGTAGATAAAAATTTTCTTTCCTCATCATCTAGATCATCATTATCACTAAAAGGAGTGGTGTCAACTATAAATAAACGGATAGATTTACCTATTTGGGGTGCAGCCAACCCAACACCACGAGCATTTATCATAGTCTCTTTCATGTCTTCAATCAATTGACTTAGATTAGGGTAATCTTTGTCAATATCATCAGCTACTTTCCTAAGAACAGGGTCGCCATATGCTATAATTGGTAATACCATTCTATCAATTTTATTTTCGGCTGTAAAGATACGATTGTAAAATTATTGTTGCGCTAATTTCATCAATTAATGCTTTATTTTGACGCTGTTTTTTTTTGAGTCCACTATCTATCATTGTTTGAAATGCCATTTTTGAAGTAAAGCGTTCATCTACTCTCTCAATAGCAATAGTAGGGAATTTATTTTTTAGTTTTTCAATAAAGGGCTTAATCAAAATTTCACTTTCAGAAGCCGAACTATCCATTTGTTTAGGCTCGCCAACTAAGAACAGTTCTACCTTTTCTTTTGCGAGATACGATTCCAAAAATTGCAAAAGTTCATCAGTAGGCACGGTAGTTAAACCCGATGCAATTATTTGTAACTCATCGGTTACAGCAATGCCGGTTCTCTTTTTTCCATAATCTATTGCTAAAATACGTGCCATATAAAATTTTACACAAAAATAGGTTTTCTGTTTAACACAGAAAATTCTGTGCCATTTTTAAAACAAGCAGTTATCTTTGCAAGAAATAAGAAAAAATGACAGAACTACAACAACTCATAGAAAACGCCTGGGAAAATAGAGAATTGTTAAAAAAAGAAATAACGCAAAGTGCTATAAGAGAAGTTGTTAATTTGCTAGATTCAGGAAAGTTACGTGTTGCAGAACCAACCAGTAATGGATGGCAAGTAAATGAGTGGGTTAAAAAAGGTGTTGTACTGTATTTTCCTATTCAGAAGATGGAGGTATTAGAGGCTGGTATCTTTGAATATCATGACAAAATTCCGTTAAAGAGAGGATATCAAGAAAAAGGGATAAGAGTTGTGCCGCATGCTGTGGCTCGTCATGGCTCGTATATTTCTTCAGGTACTATTTTAATGCCAAGCTACGTGAATATAGGTGCTTATGTTGATGAAGGTACTATGGTAGATACTTGGGCTACAGTAGGTAGTTGTGCTCAGATCGGTAAAAGCGTACATCTTTCTGGGGGAGTAGGTATAGGCGGGGTTTTAGAACCTTTGCAAGCTGCACCGGTAATAATTGAAGATAATTGTTTTATTGGCTCCAGATGTATTGTTGTAGAGGGCGTACGTGTAGAAAAGGAAGCTGTATTGGGTGCAAATGTGGTTTTAACGGCTAGTACTAAAATTATTGATGTAACCGGAGATGAATCTATAGAAATGAAAGGTGTTGTGCCTGCTAGATCAGTAGTTATTCCGGGTAGTTATGCTAAGAAATTTTCAGCAGGAGAATATAATGTGCCTTGCGCATTGATTATTGGTAAGCGAAAAGAAAGTACCAATAAAAAAACATCATTAAATGATGCTTTACGAGAATATGATGTAGCTGTTTAAAATATTTGTTCTATTATTGTACATCATGAAGATACCCATAATAGAACCGATAAAAAATAAAATTGGCCTTAAGCTAAATTCCCCAATTAGAAAAGGTTTTAAACAGGATGTTATCTTTATTCATATCAATAAAACAGCTGGGACAAGTATCATTAATATCACTGGCAAACCATTTAGGAAGCATTTAACCGCAAAGGAAATCATTAAAGCTGTTGGGAAGAAAAAATGGAATAAAGCTTATAAATTTTCTGTGGTAAGAAACCCCTGGGATAAAATGGTTTCTCATTACAAGCACAATATTAAAGTGAATCCTAAACGAATGATGGATGGAGATGCTATTATCACTTTTGAGAAATGGATCAAATGTACCTTAGGGGAAAATAAAATCAAGAAGTTTTATAACAGACCACAACATTTTTTACCACAAGTAGAATGGCTAAAAGATGATGAAGGAGCTATAAAGATTGATAAGATAATTAAGTTTGAAAATTTGAATGAAGATTTTAGAGATGTTGCTGAAGCTCTTGGTATAAATGAAGAATTACCGCACTTGAATAAGACTAGAAAAACAAATTATAAAGATTTTTACAACGATGAAATTCGTAATATGGTAGCTGATTGGTTTGCCGAGGATATTAAAATGTTCAATTATAGTTTTTAAGCTATTTGATAAATTTCTTTTTAAGCCTCTTTTTTCTTTCTCTTTTTACCCAAAACATTTTGTTGTAGTGTAACATAGTTTCGTAAACTTCCTGAAAGGATTTGTGAAAAAGTTTAGCATATTCATCAGCCATAATTTCAATCATTTGTTTCTTTGATGTTAATCTTGCAAAGTTTTGTATTCTTTCATCAAAACTCAATTCTTTAAATTTCATACGGTTCAGGTCAACTAAAAAAAAATCGTAGCCTTTATCTTTTATTTTAATGAGTGTGTTGCCTGGCGAATGATCTAAAAAAAGAACACCTTTTTCATGTAGGTTAAAAGTAAATTTTGTAAAAGCTCTGAGAATTACTTCATGATTAGGGTAATCAGGTTGGTGAATTAATTCTCTGTAAGTCAGATCATACTCTAAAAATTCACTTATATAATAGCTTTGTTGTAATCCTACAAAGGTAAAATTTTCAATATAAGCAATAGGAGGAGGGGTTTTAATACCTAAAGATAGTAGCTTATTGGCATATTCGAATGATCGTTTTGCTTTTGATTTTCTAAAATATTTATAAGCAATTTGATTGATGATATTTGGCCTTTTGAACGATTTGAATATAGCTATTCTGTCAGAAAGTTCAATTTTTTTCACACTGTTCCGCTTACCGGTATCAAAATCGGCTTCGTAGGTATTAAAGTCAGAAATTGCTTTAACTATTTCTGGCTTTAGGTACTCAAAATCTTTAGTAAGATGAAAATTCATTCTGCAAAAGTAGGATATAAACATAAATTTGTAGCAGTAATGACTAAACAAATCTTAAATTTGCTTTCTTTTGAAATTTGAAGAGTAGTACTAAAATATCAGCCATTATTCCAACTTTAAATGAAGAACTTCATATAAAGGATGCTATAGAATCTGTTAGTTTTGCTGATGAAATATTAGTAATTGATTCTTTTAGTTCTGATAAAACAGTAGAAATAGCAAAATCTTTAAATGCAAAAGTTATTCAAAGAGGATTTGATGATTTTTCTTCTCAAAAGAATTATGCATTGTCTAAGGCAACGTATGACTGGATCTATATTTTAGATGCCGATGAACGAGTAACATCTGAACTTAAGCAAGAAATTTTGGGAAAAGTTGAAAACCCAAATGGTTTTGTTGGATTTTATGTGTATCGAAACTTTTACTTTTTAGGGAAAAGGCTAAAATATGGGGGCTGGCAACGTGATAAAGTAATTAGACTTTTTAAAAAAGATACCTGCAAATATGACGGAAAGTTAGTGCACGAAAAGATAGTTGCAGATGGTAAAGTAGGGTACTTTACGAATAAGTTAGAACATTACTCATATAGAAACTATGACCATTATATTGCTAAGATTAATCAATATGCTCAATTAAAGGCAAAAAACTTATACATATCTGGCAAAAGGGTAACTATCTTTCATCTATTAGTTAAACCACCTGTAAGGTTTTGTATTCATTATTTTCTCAGATTAGGTTTTTTAGATGGTTTTCAGGGATTTATAATGGCATCTATACAAGCGTATGGGGTTTTGGCTAGGTATATTAATTATTGGATATTAAAAAATAAAAAGTAGTGCCAAAGTTTTTGTTATATATTGCCCATAAATATGGTTTTCCGATAGTTAGACCTTTACAAAAAGAGATTTTAAACAGAGGCTTTGATGTTGCATGGTTTATAGAAATTGAAGAAAATAAAAAATTCATTAAACCTGAAGAAAAGTTGTTGTTGAGGGTAAAAGAGGTTCTTAGCTATAATCCGGATGTAGTGTTAGTAGCAACTAATGAAGTACCACATTTTTTTCCGGGTGTAAAAGTTCAATTATTTCATGGGTTTAGCGTAGATAAAAGGAGCAAAGAAAAAGGACACTTTAGAATAAGAGGTTTTTTTGATTTGTATTGTACTCAAGGACCATCTACAACTGAGGAGTTTAAACGGTTAGCTGAGAAACATAGGCACTTTGACGTTGTAGAAACAGGTTGGTCTAAAGTAGATCTATTATTTCCTGTAAAAAAGAAACATAATGAAAAACCAGTTATTATGTTAGCTTCTACTTTTACAAGATCAATGAGCTTAACGCACAAACCGAAAGTTTTTAAAAACATTAAAAAAATTATTAAAAAGAATACATGGAATTGGGTTATTACCTTACATCCAAAAATGGATAAGCATATTGTAAAAAAGTATGCTAAACTACAGAAATACAAAAATGTAAGATATGTTGATACTCTTGATGATATTGAGCAATTAAGAGAACCAGACGTTATGTTTTCTGATACATCTTCGGTTATACCGGAATTTTTAATTCAAAATAAACCGGTAGTTACTTTTAAGAATATGAAACCAGGCAACCACTTACTAAACATAACTGATGCTAAAGATATTGAAAAGAGCATACAGCTTGCTTTAGATTTTCCTGAAGAGTTACAAAAAAATATTCAAAAGTATATTGAAGTAACTCACCCCTATACAGATGGTAGATCTAGTATTAGAGTAGTAGATGCTTGTCTAAATTTTTTAGATGAAAATAGATGGCAGTTTTTGAAAAGAAAGCCTTTAAACCTAATTAGAAAGCTTCAAATGCGTAGGCGGCTGCATTATTATAAATTTTAGTAAAAGATTATTGTAATATTCCGTAAGGTGTTTTTATCAATTTTTTCCTACGAGTATATTTGCGTATTTTTTGATTTTTCTCAATAGATTCACTAGTTCTATACCCTCTTTTATGATCAAGGTGAACAACAATAGCGCTATAACGTATTTGTTTAGGTTGTATGCCAAAATTGATTAAACGCTCGCCCAACTCTCTGTCTTGTCCTCCATACTGCATTCTCTCATCCATACCATTAACAAATAAGATGTCTTCTTTCCAACCTGATGCATTATGACCATTCCATGTCGCTTTAGAAGGGGTTATAAAATTTAAGAATTTAGCTTTAAAACCTGTTGAAGTAAGTTTGTTATTTTTGAATGATTTCTTAAGCCCATTTGCAGTTAACCAATTAATATCAAAACACTTTTCAGAAATAATATCATTTTTGGTGATGAGTTTAGAAATATTCATAGGAAGCATAAAATATCCCCCGGAAAGGAAATATCCTTTTTCTTTTTTAGTGTTATGCACTTCAACAAAGTCTTTCCTTGGTATACAATCACCATCAGACATAATGATATAATCACCTTCACAAGCAATTATAGCTTTATTCAATATTTTTGATTTTTGAAAGCCATCATCTTCATGCCAAACATGCTTTATAGAGTAATTTGAAGTTTTTTTAAAATCTTTAATCAATTTTTTTGTTGATTCTCTAGAACCGTCATCTGCAATGACCATTTCAAAGTTGAGAAAAGTTTGATTGTTATAACCTATTAGAACTTTTTCTAACCATTCCTCGGCATTATAAGTGCTAATGATTATTGATAGTTCCATTTCAGCAATTTGTTATTTTATATATCTTTATCAACTCTAAATAGGGGGTTAGAGCAACTTAAAAGTCCAAATTATTTTTTTTAAGGGGTTTAATTGATGGTAAAAAAAAATTTAAGTTATTGTAAAATAATTTTTGAATAAGGTTTGAATTTGTTTTATATGTTAAGAGAAGTTGAACAGACAGTTAAGTTTTTAAAAAACAGAGAGGTTATCCTTTACCCAACCGATACGGTTTGGGGTTTAGGTTGTGATGCAACTGATGCTGAAACTGTAAAAAAAATATTCAAAATAAAGCAACGAGATGAAAGTAAAAGCCTAGTTATTTTGGTAGATAGTATTGAAATGTTACAACAATACATTCCCTCTATTCCTAATCAAGTTTACGAAGTTTTAAGAACATCATCAAAACCTACTTCAATCATTTATGACAATCCTATTGGTTTGGCTAACAATGTTATAGCTTCGGATAATACTGTTGCTATTCGTATTGTTCAGCATGAATTTTGTCAAGAGCTGATAAAACAATTCGGCAAACCCATAGTATCAACTTCCGCTAATATTAGCGGTATGCCTACACCAATATCTTTTAAAGAAATAGATAAATCTATTTTGGATGCGGTTGATTATGTGGTAAATTTGCAGCAAAATAGTGTGGCGGACTCTCCTTCAAGAATTCTAAAAATTACTGATTCAGGAGAGCTGCAAGTGATAAGAGACTGATATGCAAAAAAATCTTAAGCAAGCCATTGCAGTAGAAATATTTACGTACATAGCTGATGCTTCTGCTCAATTACAATTAGAATCGTATGTAATTGGCGGTTTTGTAAGAGATTTTTTGCTGAAACGAAAAAGTGGCGCTAAAGATATTGATATTGTTACCGTTGGTAGCGGAATTGCATTAGCCAAAAAAGTAGCTTCTTTGTTGCCTGCAAAACCAAAGGTTCAGGTTTTTAAAACCTATGGAACGGCTATGTTCAAATACAATGGTGCCGAAATCGAGTTTGTAGGTGCTCGTAAAGAATCGTATAAAGAGCATAGTAGAAACCCTGAAGTGGAAGAAGGAACACTAGAAGATGATCAAAATAGAAGAGATTTTACCATAAATACTCTAGCTATCAGTCTTAATAAGAATGATTTTGGAGTGTTGTTAGACCCTTTTGGAGGGGAAGAAGATTTGGAGAAAGGTATTATAAGAACACCTCTAAACTCTGATATTACCTATTCTGATGATCCGCTTCGGATGATGCGTGCCATACGATTTGCTACACAACTTAATTTTAACATTGAACATAACTCTTTAGAAGCCATCACTAAAAATGCATATAGAATAGATATTATTACCAGAGAAAGAATAGTTGATGAACTTCATAAAATACTGATCTCAGATAGACCTTCTATTGGGTTTAAATTGCTGGAAAAGACAGGTTTACTAGAAAGGATTTTACCGGAATTGGTAGCATTGAAAGGAGTAGAAGAAGAAGCGGGGCAACGTCATAAAGATAATTTTTATCATACACTGCAAGTTGTAGATAACATAGCCGAAAAGACAGATAATCTATGGCTCAGATGGGCAGCATTATTTCATGATATAGGCAAAGCACCCACAAAAAGATTTGACAAAAAAATAGGTTGGACATTCCATACGCATGAGTTTGTGGGTTCTAAAATGGTCTATAAAATTTTTAAGCGTTTAAAAATGCCATTGAACGAAAAAATGAAATACGTTCAAAAGATTGTAATGCTTAGTTCAAGACCCGTTGTACTTGCAGAAGATGTTACAGATTCAGCCGTAAGGCGATTGATCTTTGATGCCGGAGATGATATTGATGATCTAATGACACATTGTGAGGCTGACATCACTACAAGTAATCCAAAAAAATTAAAAAAATACCTGCAAAATTTCCAACTGGTAAGAGAAAAAATTGCTGAAGTAGAAGAAAGAGATAGGGTTCGAAATTTCCAACCACCTATAACCGGAGAAATGATCATGGAAACATTCGATTTAAAACCGGGAAGAGAAATCGGAATCATCAAAGAAGCTATCAAAGAAGCCATCCTTGAAGGCGAAATAAAAAATGACTACCAAGAAGCCTTTGATTTTATGCTAAAAAAAGCTGCTACACTAGGTTTACGAAAAGTTTAACAGTCTTATTCATTAAAAAATTTTTTTTTTGTGTAACAAACCCTTTAGTGTGCTCGTCTATTAATCTGTACACCTAAACCTCTGCTGTATGTTTGACATGGATCGTTGGCAGGAGATATTTGATACCATCAATAAAAATAGACTCCGAACATTTCTCACAGGCTTATCTGTGGCCTCGGGGGTATTTATTCTAGTTATTTTACTGGGTTTTGGGCAAGGTTTTGAAAATGGTATCCGCAAAGAATTTGAAGGTGATGCTACCAATAGGATTTGGGTTTGGACTCAAGTAACTACAAAAGAGTTTAATGGGCTGAATCCCGGAAGGAGAATTGAACTTCGAAATACTAATTTTGACCATTCTAACAAAGCTTTTGCTGAGGATATTGAATATAAATCAAGAGTTTTTAGAGTTTGGGGAACATCCATTAATTACAAAAAGGAATCGGGGGCTTATGGTATTCAAGGCGTTAGTCCTGATTATCAGATGATCGAAAATGTTAAAATGGTTATGGGGCGTTTTATCGATCAAACTGATATGGATGCAATGAGCAAAGTGGTAATTATTAGTAGTAAAATAAAGAGGGAAATAATGAAAGAAGTAGAAAACCCTCTTAACGAATATATAAAACTGGGTGATATAAATTTTAAAGTTGTTGGTGTATATACTGATGCAGGTGGAGAAAGAGAAGAGAATAGAGTATATATACCCACGCCAACAGCGCAACATGTTTTTAATGGAGCGGACAAGTTTTCTAATTTAACATTTACGTTACAACCTCAAGGTACTTTTGATGACATGGTTAAGGAGTCGAATATATTTACTTCTAACCTAAAAAGTTACCTGCAAAAATACCATCAAGTGGCTCCTGACGATGAGAGTGCCATCAATGTATATAGTGCATTGGATGAGGCAAAACGTTTTTACACCTTAACAGGTAACATTTCATTGTTCTTTTGGATTGTAGGCATTTTTACCATTGTTGCCGGGGTAGTAGGTGTCGGCAATATTATGTTGAT
>JAGQYU010000011.1:0-1379 GCA_020435885.1 Flavobacteriaceae bacterium | reverse complement strand
GGGCCAAATATTGAAGTAGATTATATTTCAAACCCAACAGTTAATTTTTCTATTGCCCTTTCTATGGTTATTTTATTGATAATTGTAGGAGCTTTAGCAGGATTTTTTCCAGCATGGAAAGCAGCCAAAGTACAACCCATTGTAGCATTAAGAGATGAATAATTTAAAGAGCAATGTTTAACAGAGACAGATGGAGTGAAATATTAGAAGTGCTTTCAGCCAATTGGTTTAGAACCACGCTAACAGCTTTTGGTGTTTTCTGGGGGATTTTTATTTTGATCATATTGCTTGCCGCCGGGAAAGGTTTTGAGAATGGTGTGAATATGGAATTTGGAGACATTGCTACTAACACCATGTTTATGTGGACAAGAACGGCCACTAAAGCCTACGAAGGAATGCCAAAAGACAGAAGGTTCAATTATAAATTGGATGATGTGGAAGATCTGAGGAGAAATGTACCTGATCTTCTATATATCTCACCAAGAAACCAGTTGAATGGCTTTAATGGAACAAATAATGTGGTTAGAGGTTTAAAAACTGGAGCTTTCGATGTATATGGCGATTATCCTGAGATTATAAAACAGGAGCCTATGGATATTACTAGCGGAAGGTTCATAAATTATAACGATATCAATAATAATCGCAAAGTTGCCGTTATTGGTGAAGGTGTTAAGACCAGTTTATATGATGAGGGAGAAGAAGTGTTGGGTTCGTATATTAAGATCCAAGGAGTCAATTTTATGGTGATAGGAACCTATGAAAAAAAGACAACTGGTGGTGATGGCGAAGAGAATCAAAAGCAGATATTTATTCCATTTACTTCATTTTCTCAAGCTTTTAATACAAGCAATAATGTGGGTTGGATGGCATTGACTGCAACTGATAACACTCCTATTACTCAGCTTAAAGACAAGATCATAGGTATATTAAAGAAAAATCATAAAATACATCCTGATGATGAAAGGGCTATTGGCTATTTTGATCTCTATGAAGAATATAGTAGAGTACAACGTCTGTTTACTGCCATTAGAGTAATAGCTTATTTTGTGGGTATTTTAGTGTTGGTTTCAGGAGTAATTGGTGTTAGTAACATTATGCTAATCGTAGTAAAAGAGCGTACTAAAGAAATTGGTATTAGAAGAGCCCTTGGAGCTAAACCATCTAACGTAAGAGGGCAAATATTAACGGAATCAGTGTTTTTAACCATTATGTCTGGTATGGCAGGTATTGCTTTTGCCTCGCTTGTATTGTATGCAATAAATTATGTATTAGACCAGGCGGGTAAGGTTGATATGTTTGCCAACCCCAGTGTTAATTTAGGTGTTGTAACCATAGCATTAACCATTTTAATTGTTTCAGGATTGTTAGCAGGGCTTATC
>JAGQYU010000010.1 GCA_020435885.1 Flavobacteriaceae bacterium | reverse complement strand
TACCTATTTATTTACCGATGCAATATGTAACCACCCCTATTTTATTGGGATTACCGAGGTTCGGGAAGTAAAAAAGAAACAAAAAAAATAATATTACAAAAAAATTATTCCCTTAACAGTTTTCTTAACCTGGTTTGATAGGCTTGCTTGTAATTTCGTTTCATTTTGTCACTTAAGTAAGAAGAATCAATTAACTCTAACACTTTTTCTTCTTTACTTGTAAGATCCTTATAGACTTTTTGAACTTGCTTTTCGGAAATACCGGATAACTCTCCAAGTTTGAAAAATTGTTCTTTTATTTTTCCTTTTGCCAGGTTAGGAGGCAGAAGCCCTTCCTCTAATGCGAAATCACTATCCTCAATATGGATTCTACTATTTAATAAATCATAAGCAGGGCTTAATTTAAAATCACCCTGAGGAGTTTCTATTAATGAAAAGTTTTTAAAATGGGCATCTCCGTTGGAAATCAAATAATTAAATAGTATTAGTTTAAATAATTTGATTGCTTCTATTTGATATGCTGGTACATACTTCTTCAGTAATGTAAATAACTCTAAATAATTACCAATGTACTTAAAGTTTTCTCCATGTGTTTGAGGAGTTCTTCCAGCTAAGGAAGCAAAATCTTCTTGCGCTAATTTTTCACCATTATCCTTTATATCAAAGCGTTTTGTCAAATAAGCAGGATCTCCATTCTTAAAAAAGATTAAAGCATTTTCAGCCGTTTCAAAATCAAAAATCTGCCGTGCTATTTGCATGGTTAAATGCTCATTAGCTGGCATTTGATCTGTATTTTTACCCACATTGGGAATAGGCTTCAAAATATAGGTTCCTTGTTCCCCTTCCTGAATTAACCGAATTTGGCTTTTATCTAAGAGTGCCGAGAACTTCTCTTGCACACCAGATATTGACATTCGTTTTCTATTATCCGTAAATAGGTCTGAATCAATAGCACTGACTGGAGATTCATAGGGTAAAAACGGACTTACTTTTTTCCCCTGAAAAACATTTCTCAAAGTAATATTACTATAGCCGGAATATCCTTTTTTAAGTGAGCCTGGACAATATTTCAACTCAACTGGACTCATTTAATCTATATCTTTTGTATTTGGATGGCACCGATTGAATCAAATTTTGCTGTTGCAAGTAATAAACCGAAATGATCTTTTGGGTCTATTCTAAGTTCAAAACAAACCATTTGCTTGTTTGATCCTTCAGGTAACATATTGTAGAAAAATGGAAATAAAAATTCTGATTTATATTCTTGTTGTTGTTTTGATAAAGTAAGACTAATGGCAGGCTTATTAGAATCATTAAACCAAAGGTCATGATACCGAAAAACAAAATTTCCATCATCTAGCTGTGTTAATATTCCGGCTAATTCCTTTTTATATAATACCTCTGCCTGTCTCATTGATCAGTTTCCCTTTTTTTAATTTGAAATGTAAGTTCCAGTCCTAATGCATTCCCTATCTTATTTAGAGTTTCCGCTGTAGGGTTGCCTTTACCACTTTCAAAAGCCTTAAGGGTTCTAAGACCGACTCCGGAAATTTCTGCTAACATTTCCTGAGTAACATTTAGTGATTCCCTTCGTTCCTTAATTGTTTTTATTAAATCATCAAAGTGCATTATATGCTCTTTTAAGACAAAATTAAATATATTTTTTAATATTAAAGCATAAAAGTGCTTTTTATTGCACTATATATATTCTTTATTGTTAATAGTCATCTTAAAACAATTAGATAGTGCTATTTATTACACTAAATAAAAATGAAGTTATTCTTCATTAAAAGAAATATTAACCATATTTGGGGTATAACTCTAGACAATTTTTTCTGATTTCCTGTCTTTTCATCAAATATTTTAGTAGGAATTCTGAATTTGAAACAAAATTTACCAACTTTCTCGCAATAATACTGAGCTATACTTTTACAATTATTATTAATTTGAATGGTACAAAGATTATTTTTTTGATTTGTTTTTTGTCACTAGAATATCCCCTACAGACCGCTTACTGATGCCACTATTTATGCCTTTCTCTATTTCCACCCTTAAGTCAGCGATACCCTTATCTCTATAAATTTGGTGTAATCTAAGTGCAACTCTAATAACCTCACTTTTATTATCGTATTCGTCTGATTCCACTAGATCGACAATATATTCTTCCTGTTTTTTTGTAAGATTAATATTCATCTTAATTTGCTTTAATATGTTAGTAAGTATTATGTACTCAATTATCTATCATATTTTTTATAACGTCCCCATTGATACAAAAGGTGATCTAAATGAAAAGGGCTCAAATTAAGGCTATCTGATATCTTTTGTGATAGAATAAAATGTTCTTTAGAACTGAGTTTTTTGCAGTCATCTAAACCAAGTAGATAAGGGAATTCTCTTTTAAAATGATGATCAACTTTTACAAAGCGATCACACCCAATATCTTTTAAAAAATCACATATCAAGGCAGGACCAACATTGTAAATATGTTTTTGAAATTCTAAAACATAATTCCACATTACTTCTGAAGAGCTTCTATTTAAAGCATTTAGTTCTATATAAAATTTGTCTAAACCATTTTTAAGATGTCCTTCTATCACTTGGGTACCACTTAAAATAACAGAAATCATTCTGTTTTTAAATTTTTTAGATTCAAGATTGTACCTCTCTTTTTTTTGTATATTATTTGCTATATCATGCAATCTATTGGGTGTCCAATTATCATGTATTAGAAATTTCTCTTCAGAATAGATTTCTGCTAAGCAATTAGGAAGTCTATCTGGTGTGGGAATTTTCCTTTCTATAGAAGTGAGATATTTTCTTAATGGAGCATATGAAAAGCAACAAGTGAGAAATGATTTCATTAAATTAGGAATACCTTCAGGTCGTTTTGGAATATTGCCATTTTCAAAAAAATCTATAATATTCTCTCTATCTAAATCATCCATTTGAAGGTTTTGATCATAGGCAAATTTTATTAATTTTTCCTGTCTGTTTTTTAGTTCAGAACGAATATTATTAATCTTACTTAAATCAATTTGCACAGATAGTTTTGACTTTTTCATAGTTTAGTAGGCCAATTTAACATCTTTCAAATACCTTGAGTAATTTGAGTAACATTAAAAGGGAAATATCCAATATTAGTAACCCGACCACTTGATGCATCAAAAATTACACAATATTTAGAATCAACCACATAATATTCCTTTTCAGTAGAATCTTTAACTTTTTTACTTATCAAATTGGTATTAATTTTATATTCAATTCTTTTGTTAATTTTTTTGGGTGGGGGAAGTTTATATACTCCAGAAACATAATATGGTTCGTATACCGATTTATCAACGACCCTATTATCATGAAGCCTATATTCATAACCATCAGATTTATCAAATTCAGATTTTGAAACTTTTCTATTCCCTAAATAGTATACTGGGACCTTTGTTATTACTGTATCTTTAACTTTTTTAAAAGTATTTCTAAGAACATAAAAAGTGTCTTTTTTAGATTCGTTATAAACCCATGTCACATAAATAAGATTACCAACTGTTTTTACTTTTTGAGGTAAAAGCCACCTGGCTGAATCTATCTCCCCTTCAGTTGATTCTATAATTAACTTTTTTAATGTTTCAATCGGCACATCATCTAAATCAGAATTTAACTCATTAGCTCCTCGTGTAATTGATATGGGTTTTTCTAAAATTTTTTCAACTTCGTCATATGTCATCCCTACCTTAATTTCTGAGAATTTTTTATCTTTATTACAACCTGTATTAAAAATTAAAACACTTAAGAGGATTGTATAAAATAAGACTTTCATTTTTTAATATATTCAAAGTAGTTTAATATGAGGTGCAGTATACTTAATGGGCTGAAATTATTACTTACTACTGCCATCTTGCTAATTTAATAATTTAAACAATATTGATTTTATTATTCAACTATATTTATATAGATAGTAAAATTGTCTAATGTATTCGAATATGGTTAAAAAGAATATAAGTGAATGACAAAATACCTATTATTAAAGTAACAATAAAAACAATCACCGCCCACGTAGGATATATTTTTGCATTTTTAAGCAGTCCCTCAAAGCGGTTAAATATTCGTTGCTGAGAATCCAATGTTCTGTCTATTTTTCTTTCATGCTCATGGAGCAAAGATCTTAGCTCCTTAACATCTATTTTAAGTTTAGTGGCTTGTAGCTTCTCATTGAGTTGTTCCAGTTTCTCAACATCTTCTTTAAATGCATTGAGTTCATTTGTCAATAATTCGGTGATTTCTTCAATTTTTCCCATGTTGTAGTTATTAAATGATTACCAGCCAATACCATTATCAATTGTCCTTTTGATAACTGTCTTGGCAATTTTGAGTGCCATCTTCGTAGAAAGTTCTACGGGTGTTCCTAATAGACTAACTGTATTTGCTTTAGCTTGAATTAATGGAGTGTAGGAGTTTTTATTGATTTCCTTGCCTATGTTAGCCAAGGACATGTTTCTATGTACTGAACTACCTTTTAAGTTGTGTCCCTGAAATTCAAAACGAAAGCCCTGTAGTTTATCTTGTTTGTTGATCGAAGGAATAACCTTTACTTTATTCGCTGCCATTGCTTTGATGTAATCATCAAAGTTTTTGGGTTCAAATTGTTTGATGACCAGGTCATGCCTTCTTTTAATTTCTTGCCGGATTTCCCTTTGTTGAAAATCCTTTTCAAATTGTATTTGCTTTACGGTAGTTAGGTGCAATCGTTCTGCCACCTTTTCAGCTGCCTGTTGGCTTCTTTTTCCTATAAAGCTGTCATTATAGGCTTGGCCTTTAAAATCAATCCTGTTGACATATAAATGAATGTGTTTATGCTCTTTGTCCTTATGTACAAAAGCAATGGCCTGTCGGTCTTGTAGGTTCAGTTGTTTTATAAACTCTTTTGTGATTTTAGTAAGTTCTTTTGAGTTCAAAACTTTCCCATCATCAATAGTGGGGCTTATTATAAAAGACAAGGTATTCTTAGTACAGTTATGGTTTAGGTCTTGGAGTAGCTTAAACTCCTGGGTGATCTCATTAGGTGTATTTCCATAGAGATGTTCCTTTAAAACGACTTCTGCATCTTTCTCCTGGTTCCATCCATAGTTCATGGAAGCACTGGTATGTGCTATACTTTTCCCTTTGCCTATCATTTTTTAAAGTCTTTTAGTATTTCTTTAAACTCATTAGCCAATTGATAAACTGTCTCTGTTAGTTTGGGATTTCGTTTTTTAAACATGTTGCCAATAGCCTTAAAATTATTATGATACTTGATCAGGATTTTGTACAGGTCAATATGTTCATCAGACAACCGTTCTACAATCCGTTGTTCATTGGTAGCCATCCTGCAATATTCGCTCAATGTTAACCCGGACTTTTTGGCCTTTATTTTTAAGAGTTTCTTTTCATAAATGGAACATCTGAATTTTATTAATTCACTCTTTCCCCTAAAAGACTTTTTTCTCCTGCGACCTTCGGGAGCAGGCGAGATTGTGTCCACAGACACACATCTCGAATTCCTATCCAAAACGTTCCATTCTTCCTCAGAAGCTGATACCAAATCCAGTTCAATAGTATCCTTATCCGTTGGAATATTTAGAGATAGGAATCGTTTTTCTATAAGAGTAAAATCATCCCTTTCAAATTCATCATCACTATGTAATTGCTCTTTTTTCATGCATTAACTTTTCATTCAGATCTTTATAGTTTTTATAGGTAAAACTTTGGTCAATCGCTTGTGGAAATTGTTTGAGAAGTTGTTGAGTTGCTTTTTTTCCTGATGGGTCATTATCCAACATCAAAATGATTCTTTTATAGTTAGAAATCTGAAGCCCTATTTGATTGATAAAAGCCAGGGAGTTGAGTATAATTATATCCGAGTTTTGGACCAACTGACTTTCAACTGTTGCTAGTGACAATAAATCGAACATTCCTTCGAGTATGATTAGTTGAGTTTTGTTATTTTGGATATAAGTATATGTTTTGGGACTACCGGAGGCTTTAAAGAATTCATTTCGTAGTTCCCAACCTCCTTGCTCATTTTGTAAGCCAATGGCAAAGTAGGTTTTGCCCTTTCTTTGAAACCAAACTTCTTTACAATAGGTTCTTGCTTTGGTTACCGGAATCTTTCTTTGTTCTAAGTATTTTAGTAATGCTGGGGGGCTGATGTCTTTTATTCTCCTGATGGTTAGTGTTTCATTTTCGATGGACACTGAAATTCGCTGCTGGTGAAAAGAAAAAGAAGACAAATCATTATTTAAAAAACTCAGGGCTTCTTTAACGGTACATTTCATAAGTTGAATAACCAGATCAATAACATTACCACCTATTCCGGTTCCATGATCATACCAACGATTTTTAGTTTTAGAAACTTTAAAAGAGGCTTGGGTTTCTGACCGCAAGGGGCTTAGAAACCAAGCTTCTTTTTCCG
>JAGQYU010000080.1 GCA_020435885.1 Flavobacteriaceae bacterium | reverse complement strand
TACTTTTCTGAAGTTAAATCGTTCTTTTTATCAATCAAAAATAATCTGATCTTTTTTATTTTAATATTTTCTAACTATTTATTATTCAGTTCTTTAGAATATTCATCATTTAGACTTATCAATACTATTATTTTAGTAATGATAGCATTAGTTCCTATCTTATTATATTCTAAAAGTATTTTAAAAAAGAATAGATCCATCAATCTTGAATATGCATCTTTTTATTTTTCTTTTGGTTTTATAATACTTCAAGCGCTCATACAATTTGCAAGTCCAAAAAGCATGTTTAATGCTCCTATAGAGATTCAAGTATTTTCTTTACTAATATTAACCCCTATCATTTTGATTGTAACTTATTGTGGTTATAAAGTTTACATAAAAGCTTCTAAAAAATACAATGATTTTTACAGTCAATTAAAATCTTTATGAATTTAACTGACGAACATATTGAAAGACTTTATCAGTTTACAAGACAACACTATGTAGAATGGTACGACCTACAAACTGAATTAGTTGATCATTTAGCTAATGATATTGAAGCCTTTTGTCTTGAAAACCCTACGCTAACCTTTGAAGCAGCTTTACATACATCATTTAAAAAGTTCGGAATCTTTGGTTTCTCAGAACTGGTTCAAAAAAGGAGTAATGCTCTCCATAAAAAATACTGGAAAATGATATTCCAATTTTTAAAAGAGTTCTTCAAACTCCCTAAAATACTACTCACTCTATTTCTTATAGCAATTTATTATACCTTTTTTTCTTCAATGGAATCAAAGAACATCGTCATAGCAATTTCATTAGGGCTACTTACTGTAATTCCTATATATTTTGGAGCAAGAATGTTTTCAAAAAACAAAAAGGAAGAAAAAAGAACAGGTAAAAAATGGCTATTTAAGCATGTGACTGCTACTTTTGGCAGTTTTCTTTTCTTTCCACAAATCATTATTCAATCCTATCAATTTATTGATGATATAAATTGGACATGGTTCAGCGAGGTCATCTTCTCATGTTTTGTAATAATATTCGGAATACTATTTTATATCGCTATTAAAATCATACCACATAAAATTGAAGAAATATTACAAAGAGAATACCCTCAGTACAATCTCATTAAGAAAGCCTAAATTTCTTTCAATTAATTTGTACTTTTAACATCTCATTTTACAATATTTTGTTACTTAGTAAGTTTAAGGTAAATAACTTTATTTTGAAAAGCAAATTTCTTTCAATTCTATGTGTTGGAGCATTCATCACAGTTCTTTTTAGTTGCTCAACTAAGAAGGATGCCTTTTTGAACAGAAACCTACATGCACTCTCCACAAAATACAATGTGCTTTATAATGGACAGCTCGCTTTTGATGATGCAAAAAAACAGTTGGACGATAATTATAAAGATAACTTTTGGGAAATATTACCTATTGAACCTTTAAAAATTGAAGAAGAGGAAGATATTGACCTCCCTTCTTTTGGCCCAAAACAACAATCTGATGCAGAAGCAACTGCTCAAGGTTTTGACAGAGCCGAAGAAAAAGCTGTAAAAGCCATCCAAAAACACTCTATGGATATCAATGGCCGTGAGCGCAACAGGCAAATTGATGATGCCTATTTACTTTTAGGAAAAGCTCGTTACTATTCACAACGATTTGTGCCAGCGTTGGAGGCTTTTAACTTTATACTGGGTAATTATACAGATACTGAAACCTTTAACGAAACCAGAGTTTGGCAAGCTAAAACACTAATACGGCTTCAAAATGAAGAGCTGGCTATTGAAACGCTTGAAATACTTCTAAAGAATGATGAATTACCTCTACATTTAGTAGAAGAAGCCCATACGGCTTTGGCAATGGCTTATAAAGCTATTGATAGTACCAACTTAGTTATCAAACACTTAGATAGTGCTACCATCTTTTCAGAGAATAACTCACAAAAAGCACGTAACCTATTCATTATCGGTCAATTATATCGCCAAAAGCAAGAGGTAGATTCTTCTAATATCGCTTTTGAATCTTTGATAAATTTTAAAAAAGCTCCTCACAGATATAAAGTCCACGCTTTGGTTGACAGAGCTAAAAACTATACTGAAAAAGATAGTGCCGAACTTTTAATTGCTGGTATAGATAAACTGATAAAAGAAAGAGAAAATAAATCCTTTTGGGGAGAATTGTACTATCAAAAAGGGATAATTGAATTAAAAAATGACAGTATTGAAAGTGCTGTTAAAGACCTGAAAAAATCTATCAAGACAGAAGAAGTTTCAGATTTTCAAAAAGAGCTGGCATACGAACAGTTAGGCAATATTTATTTTGACAAAGCTAATTTTCAACCAGCAGGCTCATATTATGACAGCGTTTTGCAAATCACTAAAAATGAAAATGACAAACGTGTCCGCAGAATAAAAAGAAAAAGAGAAAGCCTTGAAGAAGTTATTTTTTACGAGACCCTTACTAAGACCAATGACAGTATTCTAAAAATTGCCACACTTTCTGAAGATGAACAAAAAGAATATTATCAAAATTATATTGATAAACTGAAAAAAGAGGAAGAACAGGCCAAGAAAAAACTGGAACAAACTATACTAAATTCCGGTTTTGGAAATATGGGTAATGATGACTCAAAAGATGGTGCTAAAGGTGGTAAATTCTACTTTTATAATGTACAGGTTTCAGGTTTTGGCAAACAGGAATTTAAAAAAGTATGGGGTAACAGGCCTTTAGAAGATAACTGGAGGATTTCATCTAAAAAAATAGCTCCAAAAGCTACTGATAAAGCTGAAGACTTAGTTATAGCTAATAGTTTTGATAATAGCAAAAAGTACGATCTGGACTATTATTTAGGCAGGATTCCCAACAAATCTGAAGAAATAGACAGCATCAACAGTCTCAGAAATGATGGATATTTTAAACTCGGGTTGATCTATAAAGAGCAATTCAAAGAGAATGAATTGGCGGCCGACAGATTGGAAAAACTGCTCAGCTTTAACCCCAAAGAAAACCTTATTTTACCTACAAAATATCACCTCTATAAAATTTATTC
>JAGQYU010000079.1 GCA_020435885.1 Flavobacteriaceae bacterium | reverse complement strand
AATTATAAGTTGAGTTGTGCTTATAAAATTCATATTTTTGTTTTTAGGTGATTAATGAATAATTGTATCTATAAATTTACGACTAAATAATTAATTGGTTAACTTTGAGTATAATTATTTAATTATGAGAAGGGTTTTAGGCATTTCTGTTACAATAATCTTCGCAATTATTGTTATTTATTTTCTATTTATTTACTATGTTACTTATAGTCAGGGATATAGGTCTGGAGAATTGGTAAAGATTAGTCACAAAGGAGTAGTGTTTAAAACGTGGGAGGGAGAGATAAGCCAAGGCGTATCAGAATCGCAAATCTTTCAATTTTCGGTAGAAAGCTCTGAAAAAGAAGTTATTGAACAGTTAAAAGACCTACAAGGGCAGCATGTAAAATTAACCTATAAAGAACGTTTTGCCACATTCCCATGGTTAGGAGATACTAAATATTATGTAACCGAAGTTGAAAAAACAGAGTAATTATTTATCCCAACTTTTCTATAGCCGTTTCAATCCTTTTAATGGTTTCCTCTTTACCTAAAAGCACCATAATATCAAATAAATGAGGCCCTTGTAAAGCACCTACTATACTTAAACGCAACGGTTGCATTACTTTTCCAAAACCAATTTCATTAGTTGTAATCCATTGTTTTACAATGTTTTCTATATTCTCCGAAGAAAAATCATCGATAGGTTTTAGTATAGAAATCAATGTTTGTAATATTGAAGAAGTGTCTTCTTTCCATTGTTTATTTGCCACTTTTTCATCATACGAATTTGGAGCAACAAAAAAATAGTTCCCAAGCTCCCAAAAATCTGAGACAAAAGTTGCCCGTTCTTTTATTAGGGAAATTACTTTTTGTATATATACGATGTCACCCTGAGCGGAGTCGAAGGGTCTTTTTTTAGATTCTTCGCCTTCGTTCAGAATGACAGCTAATTTTTCTTTCAATACAGGTAAAAACAATTCTGCCAACTCATCATTACTTTTTAGTTGTAAATATTGCTGATTAAACCATTTTGTCTTATCAGGATTGAATTTAGCTCCAGATTTGCTTACATGTTCTAAACTAAAAGCGTTTATAAGCTCCTCTAATGAGTAGATTTCCTTTTCAGAGCCCTCACCTTCGTTCCATCCCAATAAGGCTAACATATTTACTACTGCTTCAGGGAAATAGCCATCTTCTCTATATCCACGTGAAACTTCGCCTTCGTTTTTCCACTCCAACGGAAATACAGGAAAGCCCATTTTATCGCCATCACGTTTGCTAAGTTTTCCTTTACCTTCTGGTTTTAAGATCAATGGTAAATGGGCAAATTGTGGAGCTTGCCAGCCAAAAGCTCTGTATAACAATTCATGCAAAGATAATGATGGTAACCACTCTTCACCTCGTATCACATGGGTTATTTCCATTAAATGATCATCAACAATATTGGCTAAATGATAGGTTGGCATGCCATCAGATTTGAATAATATCTTGTCATCCAGAATGTTAGTATCTATTTTTATTTCTCCACGGATGATATCGTTTAAAACTAATGTTTCATTTTCAGGAGATTTGAATCGAATAACATATTTTTCGCCGCTTTCAATACGTTGCTGAGTTTCGGTAGCAGTTAAGGTTAGCGAATTGTCTAATTTTAATCGATTATGCCAATTGTAGATAAACGTTTTGCCTTTTTCTTCATGGTCTTTTCTGTGGAAATCTAACTTTTCGGCAGTATCAAAAGCATAATAAGCATTTCCGGAAGCTATCAACTCATCAATATATTTTTTATAGATGCCTTTTCTTTCTGATTGCCTGTAAGGGCCATAATTTCCTCTAATTCCGGGGCCTTCATCAAAAGGCAAATTCAACCAATTCAATGATTCAATAATATACGCTTCTGCACCTTCTACATATCTATTTTGATCAGTATCTTCAATACGGAGTATAAAATCGCCGTTATGTTTTTTAGCAAACAAATAGTTGAACAAGGCAGTTCTTACACCGCCAATATGTAAAGGGCCAGTTGGGCTGGGAGCAAAACGCACTCTTACTTTGTTAATCATTCTGTTAAAATTAAAGTGCAAAGATACTATTTGACAATGAAAGTAGTATTTTAGACATTGCAAAAGATGGGTAATTTTAAGCACATACAACAAAAATTAGGGCAATTCATTAAGAAATACTACACCAATGAATTGATTAAAGGCACTATTTTATTTGTAGCCTTTGGCTTGTTGTATTTTCTTTTTACGTTGTTGGTTGAATATTTTTTATGGTTAAGACCTACGCAACGCAGTATTCTTTTTTATGTTTTTGTGTTGGTTGAATTAACGCTACTTATTAAATACATTGTAATTCCATTCGCTAAAATGCTGGGATTACAAAAAGGAATAACTATTGCAGAGGCTTCAAAGATCATTGGTAAACATTTTCCTGAAGTTGATGATAAATTGCTGAATGTATTACAATTATATCAAAATAAAGAACAATCGGAATTATTGTTAGCCAGCATTGAGCAAAAATCAGCTTCATTACAACCCATTCCTTTTCAAAAAGCTATTGATTTTAAAGGGAATATTAAATACCTCAACTATTTGGCAATTCCTTTAACTATATGGTTTTTTTCATGGATAAGTGGTAAAGATTTTATTTTTCAGGAAAGTTTGAACAGGGTTGTGCATTACCAAACGGCTTATGAACCACCTGCGCCTTTTTCTTTTATTGTAGTGAATGATAAAATGTCTGTAATTGAAGGACAACAATTTGAACTACAAGTAGAAACTGTTGGTACTGTGGTTCCGGAGAACGTTCAAATATCTTTCAATGGTGAAAATTATTTTTTAAAGGATATAAACGTAGGTACCTTTTCATATGTTTTTAATACTATGAAAGAACCTGTTCAATTTTATTTAGAAGCCAATGGTGTCAAGTCGAAAGATTATGTTATTGAGGTCATTAAAATACCGGCTATTATTGATTTTCAAATGGTTATGGATTATCCTGCTTATACTGGACATAAAGATGAATTGATCAAAAATACAGGTAATGCTACCATACCCGAAGGCACAACCATAACGTGGAAAATAAATACCAAAGAAACCGATTCGCTTTCGTTTTCAAGTAATGCTATTTCTAATTTTTTATTCAAAAAAGAAGATGAATTTTCTATCACCAAAAGAATTAAAGACAAATTAGAGTATCAAATTAGTTCTTCAAATAAAAATTTAAAGAATTACGAAAAATTACATTATTCTATAGATGTTATTAAGGATGAGTTTCCTGCTATTCAAGTAAAGTCAGATATTGATTCGGTTACCAGAGGCCCTGTTCAATTTGCAGGACAATTGAATGATGATTATGGGCTTAAAAAGTTAGAACTAGTCTATTATGATAGTAATGATGTTAAAGAAACGAAACGAAAATTGATAGCAATCAATAAGGGAACCTTTGAAGAATTCTATTATATATTTTCACCTGATAGTGATTTAGAAATTGAAGAAGGAAAAAGCTATCAGATCTACTTTGAAATATTTGATAACGATGGTGTTAACGGAAGTAAATCGACTAAAAGTCAGGTTTTTACATACTATAATAAGACAAAAGATGAAATTACGGATGATTTATTAAAAGAGCAAAAACAACGTTTAGATGATCTGAATAACACTTCCAAAGAATCAGAAAAATTAAGTAAAGAGCTAGAAGATTTTTCAAAAGAACTTAAAAAGAAACCTAACCTTAATTGGAATGATAAGAAAGAATTCGATCAATTTTTAGAACGCCAAGAAAAATACCAGCAAATGCTTCAAAAGCAAACAGATCAGTTACTGGAAAACTTGAATGAACAAGAAATGAATGAAAATGATAATTCCATAAAAGAAAAGAAAGATGAATTGTTGAAGCGCATGGAAGAAGCTAAAGAATTACAAAAACGTGATGATCTGTTAAAGGAGCTTCAAAAAATGGCTGAAAAACTAGATAAGGAGAATATGCTAGATAAGTTGGATAAACTTTCGCAAAAGAATAAACAAGAAACACGTTCGTTGGAAAGATTGTTGGAGCTTACCAAACGTTTTTTTGTTGAGAAAAAGGCAAATCAGATTTCTAATAAACTGGATTCATTATCGCAAAAGCAAGAAAAGCTGAGTAATGAATCTCAAAACAATGCTGAAAAGCAGCAGAAATTAAACGAGCAGTTTGATGTCATTCAACAAGATTTTGATGAATTGGAGAAACAGAATCATGAATTGATTCAGCCTATGGTTTTTCCAATTACGAAACAAGATGAACAAGTTATTGATAAATTGCAAGGTAAGGCTTTAGAAGAATTAAAAGATCAAAAATCCAATAGTGATGATGGAAAAGATCCAGACAATAACAATTCTCAAAAAGCCGCTCAGTTACACCAAAAAGCTGCTTCCAAAAAAATGAAGCAATTAAGTGAGAAAATGAAAGGAGCCATGTCTGCTATGCAAGGCGAAATGATCAATGAAAATATTGATGATCTAAAAGCAATTCTAGAAAATTTACTTACATTTTCTTTCGATCAAGAGCAGCTGATGCTTTCACTTGAGGGTATTGATGCTAATAGTGCTGAATTTCCGAATAAATTAAAGAAACAGCAATTATTAAAAGAGCATTTTGAGCACGTTGATGATAGTTTGTATGCCTTGTCTTTTAGAGTTCAGCAATTATCAGCAGGTATTCAAGAGCATTTAACAGAGGCTCATTATAATATTGATAAATCCTTAGAAAATATTGCTGAAAATAGAATTCAGCAGGGTATTGCTAATCAACTGTACACAATGACTTCTGCTAATAATTTAGCCGATATGTTAAGTGATCTTTTAAATAGTTTACAGAACTCAAATTCAGGACAAGGAAAGGGTAATCAAAATCAGTTTACTTTGCCTGATATTATTCAAAAACAGAAAGGATTAAGTGATCAAATGCAAAAGAATACAGAGCAGAACTCTAAAGAAGGTGAAAAAGGGCAACAAGGAGAAAAAATGAGTGGTGAACTCTATCAAATTTACAAACAAC
>JAGQYU010000355.1 GCA_020435885.1 Flavobacteriaceae bacterium | reverse complement strand
AATGTAGGATACTGAAAATTTTTGATCTGTTTTTCAAATACTGGCTTTAACAACGGGTGTGAAAAATTAATGATGGTTGCCGCTAATTCTTTTGATGTGATTTCCGAAAAGCTTCCTATAGATAGTTTAGAAAAAATGGTATTGTAATTTTTTAAATTAGCCTTTATTGAGGGAACAATAACCACACTTCCGCCTTCCTGTAATAATATATTTAACGGATCAATCAATGAAAGCGGAATATTTTCTAATTCATTGATAATAATTAAGTTTTGATCTTGTAAAGAACTGTAGTCGATTGAATTTTCTGAAGTGTTTATAAAGTTAAATTCATCTTCAGTATATATTTTTGAAAGAAAATCTGAGTCATTTCCAATGGCTGTAACATGTATTAATTCGGGTTTTTGGATTGAAAAATAAAAGCTGTTGTCAAAATCTAATTGATTGTCTTCAATGGAAACGGTTCCGTTAAAACTTTTTGTATTTGGGATAGTAAAATCAACAGTAGCTTCATTTTTATCACCAAATTTAACCGAAGATCTTCCTGCCAACGTATTTTCGTTTGTTACTGAAACTGAAATTTCATCAGCGGCAGCACCATATTTTTTTAAAACAACACTTAACAGTTGTTGTTCCGTATATTGATTTTGTATATAAACGCTATCAATACTGATGTTGGCATCACTTTTTGGAGAAAGTTTGGTTATAAAGTAGTTGTTATCAGTGTCGAAATTGAGATTATCAGTAATTATATTTTCTTGAAAATCAGATATTAAAAAAATAGTACTCTTTAGATTTCTTTTCGATAATAGTCTATCGATTCTTAATAATACAGATTGTAAGTTAACAGGAATGGGATCGTATTCAACTGATAGTAAAACATTTTTCAGATCAGTTGATGATATATTTTCATACGTATCATGATTGGTTACTAAAGTAATATCTGAAACGTTACTACTTTTTTCAATTAGTTGCTGAACAGCTCTTTTCAGAAGCTCACCATCATCGCCTTTGGCTTGCATACTAAAGGAATTGTCCAAATAGATAATTGTATTTGTGGGTGCTTTTTCTTCATTAGTACTTAAAAATGGCTGAGCGAAAGCAATAATTAATGAAGCAAATAGTAGTAATCTACTTAGTAAAACCAACGTTTTTTTAAGTTTGGAACTCTTTCGGGTTTGTAACTCAACCTGTTTAAGGAATTTAACATTGGTAAAAGCTACTTTTTTAAATCGGCGGAGTTGAAAAAGATGAACAATGATAGGAATTACAAGCAACAATAAGGCGTATAAAATTTCCGGATGCTTAAATTGCATTGTTCTTAAAGATTTGTCAAAAATACTAATTTACTATGTAAAACATAGCAAATTTATAGTGAAAAGTTACAAGTTATTAGTAATCCGTTTTAATGGTGTTATCAAAAGGAACTTTGAACTGATACAGTACATCTTCGTCTAATTTACCATCCAACACATCCAATCCATAAACTATCTTTTTAGGATCATCATATACAAAAGTGCCAAAAATTCTGTCCCAGATGGAAAAGATATTGCCAAAATTAGTATCCGTCCAAGGTCTTTCAAAATGATGATGAAACTTGTGCATATAAGGTGTAATGAAAATCCAGCTCAAGCCTTTATCGAGCCAATTAGGCATGGTAATATTTGCATGAGTTATGTAGGTAAAAAATATAGTGGCAATTTTATAAAAAACGTAAAAAGCAAAAGGAGCTCCGATGATAATGACTGCTATCAATGCAAAGACTTCTCTCAACACATAATCACCCGGATGATGGCGTGTACCGGTGGTGGCATCTACTTTTGTATCACTGTGGTGGATCATGTGGAATTTCCACATCCATTTTACTTTGTGAAGTAAATAATGAACCACATATTGAGCAACAAAGTCAAGGAACATTACTGTTATTAATAACTCAGCCCAAAAAGGTAATGCTACCATATTTAATAAGCCTATTTCGTTAGCATTTATGTAGTTAAATACAC
>JAGQYU010000354.1:3497-4459 GCA_020435885.1 Flavobacteriaceae bacterium | reverse complement strand
ATAAGAGCCCTTTCCGGGCTTGCTTACATTATAATAGTAATCAGCTCAATTATTTACTCAAAAGAAACTTTTTATTTAGTTTTTTTTATAATGATGATGCTCTGTTTATATGAACTTAAAAGACTGATAAAACTTAGTTATAAATGGACATTTGTTGTAGCAACACTAATTTTTTTCCATTTTACCAAACTGCCATTTTCAGATTACAAGTACCTTTATTTCTTCTTAATAATAAGTATTTTTATTCCTTTTATTTATCAACTATTTAAACCCAAGATTAGTTTAACTTCCAGTAAATTAGGTCATTATTTATTAGCGTTGGCATATATAGCACTGCCTTTTGCTTTTTTAATACAAATACCTTTCATATCAAATACATATCATCCGTACATTTTAATTGGAATATTTGCCATTATTTGGCTTGATGATACTTTTGCTTATTTAGTAGGAAGTTCTGTAGGAAGAACAAAATTATATCCAAAAATATCCCCAAACAAAACTGTTGAAGGTGCTATTGGAGGCCTTGTAGCGGCTATTGCCGGAAGCTATTTTATTTCTAGACACATCCCTGAAATATCTATCATTAACTGGATTGTTATTGCTATTATTTTAGTTGTGTTTGGGTTATTAGGAGATCTTATCGAATCTAAATTCAAAAGAGAGGCTGGTGTTAAAGATTCTAGCAATTTAATTCCCGGCCACGGTGGTTTTTTAGATAGATTAGACAGTATAATTTTCGCTGCTCCCTTTGTTTATGTATATTTACACCTAATTAACAATTGATTTTTCTAGTACTTATTTTTAACGTATATGTTTCATAAAGAAGGCTATAAAATAATTCTGATCTCTATGTTTATAGTGGTAATATCATTATTTACCATAGATTATTTCGTTTCCCTGCAATGGCTTAGAACATTGTTGATGGTAATAATCCTTATCCTTTTTGTGTTGATCTTACAATT
>JAGQYU010000354.1:0-3415 GCA_020435885.1 Flavobacteriaceae bacterium | reverse complement strand
AAGAAGTTTTTGAAAAAGAATATTTTAAAGATAAACGCAGACAGATATCTATCTTTATGTCCCCAATTAACGTACATGTAACAAGGTATCCTATAAGTGGTAAAATACTCTTCAGTAAATACCATCCGGGTAAATACTTAGTAGCATGGCATCCAAAATCATCAGAAGAAAACGAAAGGACTACCATAGTTGTTGAAAATAGTTCTGTAGGGAAAATCTTGTACAGACAAATAGCCGGTGCGTTGGCAAAAAGAATTGTAAATTATGCAAAAGTAGATGAAAGTGTAAAGCAAGGTGCTGATGCAGGTTTTATAAAATTTGGCTCAAGAGTAGATATATTTCTACCTTTAGATATGAAAGTAAAAGTATCGTTAAATCAAAAAGCAAAAGGAGGTACAACTGTAATTGCTGAGCTATGAGAAGTCTTGATGAAAGATTTGATGAAGCCTTTAAAATTGCATCTGCAATGACGCAAAAATTACCACCCGATACTATGCTTAGATTTTATGCTTTATACAAACAAGCAACCAAAGGAAGAAATTATACTGAACCTTCCGGAGATGATGCTATTAGAAACGCTTTTAAATTAAATGCTTGGTTTCAACTTAATAAATTAACTGAAGAAGAAGCCAAAGAACAATATATTGAACTTGTAGAAAATATATCCAAACAAAAAATAAATTAAATGATGAAAACTTTGAAAAAATTATCCGTTACTGTATTTATGATGTTTTTAGCAACTATGGTTCTTACTTCTTGTAAGAAAGAAGCAAAAAAAGAAGTTGCTAAATTTTCTGTTGAACCTCAAACAATAACTGTAAACTGGACTGGTTATAAAACAACCGATAAAATTGCCGTTACAGGTAAATTTGAAGAAGTTAAAGTAACCAACACAAAAGAAGGTGAAACAGCTTTAGAAGCTCTTAACGGAATAGAATTTGATATTCCCGTGATTAGCCTTGCTTCTGGCGATAATGAAAGAGATGGAAAATTAAAAGAATTGTTCTTTGCCGTTATGGAGGCAACCTCTTCTTTAACAGGAACCTTAAATTTAAATGATAATGGAACCGGAGCCATTAAATTGACTATGAATGGTGTTACAAAAGATATTCCGGTAACGTATGTTATAAGCAGCCAATTAGTTGAAATTGAAGGCTCCATGATTTTGGATGACTGGAATGCACAATCAGCACTTGAATCTCTTGCAAAAGCATGCTTCGATCAGCACAAAGGCCCTGATGGTGTAAGCAAAACTTGGAACGAAGTTGGGGTAAAAGCTGCCATTTATTTAAAGAAAAAATAATTTTTTAGTAGGACTTTCTCTTCTTAAGTTGTTTTATATCTGTAATGGAATATATCCATTGCTAACCTATTTATAAAATTGACAACTAATGGAACAGAAAAAAACTATCAAAAATATTATTAAAGCAATCTTATTGCTTTCTGTTGTTACGCTAACATTTTGCGGCAAAGGTGAAGAAGTAGTAACTTTCTCTAATGAAGGACTAATGACTAAAAATTCAGAAGTAATTTCTCTAATGATGGAAGTTGTTGGAACTTCTAACCAGCAGTCTTTTACAAAAAGTGATTTTGCAACCGAACAAGACGATACTTGTACGGATTTTAGGTATCCTATAACATTTTATCTAAATGAAGAATTGGCCGAAGCTATTGTTATTAATAGTGACCAGGAGTTTATTGATTTTATTAACTCTTTAGCAGATGATCAATATTTCTATATATATTTCCCTATCATTCTTTTAGATGTTGATGGTGAGGAAACAATTATTTATAATTTAGAAGAGTTAAAAGGTACATTGGTTTATGCTTTAGATGCATGTGATAACGTTCCACAAAATGACGATGGAGATGATGATGACAACGATGATGGGTCAGATGACAATGATGATGGGTCAGATGACGATGACTCTGATAATGATGGCAATAATTATAGATATTGTGATAAAAATGGAAAGAAAGTATATATCTGCCATAAAGGAAATACCATTTGCGTTAGTGTTAACGCCATTTGGGGACACATAAATCAACACGAAGAAGATTATTTAGGTCAGTGCAATGATTAAATATTAAAGCATAAAAAAAGCCGGAATTAATTCCGGCTTTTTTTATTTTAGATTTGCAATACTTGCCTTTAATGTTTCAATCTTTGACAACGCATCTGTTTCTTTTTTCTTTTCATTAATAACCACCTGTTCAGGAGCATTATTTACAAAACGCTCATTAGAAAGTTTTGCCTGCACGGATTTTAGAAAACCTTCAGTATATTTCAACTCTTCGGTAAGTTTTTTAATCTCCTCATTAACATCAATTGCTTCTCCAATCGGAATAAAGTATTCATTAGACTTTGCCCTGAATGTTAAAGATCCTTCAACTGCTGAAGAAACAAGTTCTAAACTTTCAACATTACCCAATTTACAAATTACATCATCAAAAGTAGGAGTTGTCTTTTCATTATTTATGTAAGAAACCGCAATTGTTTCTTTAAATGAAATATTCTTTTCCTTTCGGATAGTCCTTATGTTGGCAACAACTTCTCGAGTAAATTCAAACTCAGCTATTAAACTTTCGGAAAAAGTTTCTTTTTTCGGCCATGTGGCAATAATTAAAGCTTCCTTAGAGCTTCTTTCAGCAATATATTGCCAAATCTCTTCCGTTAAAAACGGCATAAAAGGATGTAAAACTTTTAAGTTATTTTCTAGTATTTCAATAGTATCATTATATGTTTTAGCATCTATAGGCTCGCCAAAAGAAGGTTTTATCATCTCTAAAAACCATGAAGAATAATCATCCCATAGTAATTTGTATATACTCATTAAAGCCTCGCTAATTCTAAACTGCTCAAAAGAATCTTCAATACTTTCTAGCACATGCTGAAACTTAGCTTTATACCATGCTACAGCAGTTTTGGCATATTGAGGTTGTTCTATACTATCAGAAACTTCCCACCCTTTTACCAATCTGAATCCATTCCATATTTTACTGGCAAAATTTCTTCCTTGCTCACACAACGATTCATCAAAAGGAAGGTCATTTCCTGCTGGAGAACTCATTAACATCCCTACTCTAACACCATCTGCTCCGTATTTATCCATCAATTCAATTGGGTCTGGCGAATTACCCAATGATTTCGACATCTTTCTACCCTGTTTGTCTCTAACAATACCTGTATAATACACATTCTTAAACGGATATTGCCCTTTATATTCATACCCGGCAATGATCATTCTGGCTACCCAAAAGAACATAATTTCAGGTGCTGTAACTAAATCATTAGTCGGGTAATAATACTTAATATCTTCATTTTCTGGATATAAAATTCCGTTGAACACGGATATCGGCCATAGCCACGATGAAAACCAAGTATCCAACGCATCAGGATCTTGTGTTAGATCTG
>JAGQYU010000078.1 GCA_020435885.1 Flavobacteriaceae bacterium | reverse complement strand
CATATTTCTGAATTGAACACTATGGTGGATGTTGATGTGGAATTACCGGAAGCCAAAATTGCTGATCCAACCGAAACAGAAGATAAGATTGGCGATTATATTGCCGAACTTATTGAGGATGGCAGCACACTTCAGATGGGCATAGGGGTTATACCTAATGCAATTTTGCCTAAACTTACAAATCATAAAGATTTAGGAATACATACCGAATTGCTTTCAGATGGTGTAATTGACCTCATTTTAAAGGATGTTATCAACTCAAATAATAAAAAAATAAATCGTGGAAGAGCACTTACCACATTTTTGATGGGCTCTAAGCGATTATATGATTATGTGGATGATAATCCGTTTATAGAAATGCGAGAGGCCGATTATGTAAATGACGTTTCCAATATTAGAAAAAACCCCAAAGTAGTAGCTGTTAATTCTGCTATTGAAGTAGATCTTACCGGGCAGGTTTGTTCGGATTCGATAGGAACTTGTATGTATTCTGGTGTTGGTGGCCAAATGGACTTTATTAGAGGAGCTTCATTAAGCGAAGGTGGAAAACCTATTATTGCACTCCCATCAACAACTAAAAAAGGGGTTAACAGGATAGTTCCTTTCTTAAAACATGGGGCAGGCGTTGTAACTACAAGGGCACATGTACATTATATTATTACTGAATATGGTGTTGCTAACTTGTATGGAAAAACTATCAGCCAACGAGCTAAGGCACTTATAAATATTGCACATCCTAAGTTTAGGGAAGAACTGGAAAGAGAAGCGTTTGAGTTAAGGTTATTTTAAAATTACCAAAACCATTTTTTCTTTTTTTTGGTCCTGGGTACTTCAGCATTTGGGTTGTTTTTTATGATCTTATAAATTTCACCCCAGCTTAAGAGACCTCCTAAGTTTCTGTCGTCAATAAAAATATCGGCATGTATTTTACGGCTGACTTTTCCTTCAAATTTTTCTTCAGGATAGTTTTTATTTACGGCGTAGAACTCTATGCCATTTTCAGCACAAAAATCTACGGCTTCCTGTAATTTTGAACCATATCTGTATGTCCATAAAATAAGTCTATGGCCGTCTTTTTTGAACTCTTTTAACGTTTCAAAGGCAAATAACTTTGGAGAGCCTATTTCCGGATAGGCGTCATCTACAATGGTTCCATCAAAATCTACAGCAATTATTAAATGATCCTTTGGTAGCATACAATTTTTTTAACAGCTGCAAATGTAATAATAATTTACAACTGTTTCATTTCGGCCAAAATTATGCCGGTTTATTTTACAGAAAACTCTTAATTATTGTTCGTACGAATGTTTATAAGGCTTACCTGATAAGATAGCTAGCATATCTTTTTCCAGTGTTTCTCTTGGGTACTCAACATATCGGCCAATTTCTTTACCTTTTTTATAAAAGATAAAAGTAGGCACTCTAAAAACGTTTAAACCTTCTTCCAGATTTTCCGGAGTTTTTTTGGTTCTGTCCACTGCAGCCAATTGTAAATTGTTGTAATCAAAACCGGCAGCATCCATAATTTTATAGAAGTGTGGAGTTTCACGTTTGCTATCACCACACCAAGTTCCCATAAAGGCTTTAATGGTAACTCCTTTAAGATGTTTCTTAATTTCTTTTACAGTAGTTTCATCAACAGTATAACTATCGTAATTTCTATCAAACCAGAAAGAATATGGAGCTTCTTTAAAGTCTTTCTTTTGAATTACACCTGTAAGCATAACAGATGGAGTAATAGTTTCTTTATGTTGAGCGTAGGAAGAAATGCAAAACAGTACAGTTAATGCAACAATTATTTTTTTCATGATATTATTAAAAATTAAACTAACGATTCTTCATTCATAACTTTGGGTTTTTCAATACCCATTAAATGTAAAATAGTAGGAGCTATATTGGCTAAGATACCACTTTTTACAGATTGTATAGTGTCATTTACCACTATAATTGGAACAGGGTTGGTTGTATGGGCCGTATTGGGTGTTCCGTCTGGGTTTATCATCATATCACTATTACCATGATCTGCAATAATGATGCTTGTATAGTTGTTTTCAGAAGCTGCTGTAACTACATCTTTTAAACAAGCGTCCACTGTTTCGGCAGCTTTTATGGCAGCTTCCATAACGCCTGTATGACCTACCATATCAGTATTTGCAAAATTCAAACAGATAAAATCGACTTCCTGTTTTTTTATCTCTGGGATGATAGCATCAGCGATATCTCTGGCGCTCATTTCAGGTTGCAAGTCGTAAGTGGCCACCTTTGGTGATGGGCACATGATACGTTTTTCTCCATTAAATTCTTTTTCTCTTCCTCCAGAAAAGAAAAAGGTAACGTGAGGATATTTTTCGGTTTCTGCTATGCGGATTTGTTTTTTACCATTTTTCTCTAGTACCTCACCTAAGGTATTGTTCAGATCATCTTTTGGATAAATGATAGCTACATTTTTAAAAGTATCATCATAATTGGTCATAGTTACATAATGCAAATTTAGCTTATGCATGTTTTGCTCTGGGAAATCTTGTTGAGAAAGCGCTTGCGTAAGTTGCCTTCCACGATCAGTTCTAAAATTGAAGAAAATAACCACATCGCCATCTTTAACGGTTGCCACCGGATTGTTTTTAGCATCTACAACACAAATCGGTTTTATAAATTCATCGGTTATATTGTTGTCATAACTTCTCTGAATAGCCTGTACCGGATCTTGTGTTTTTTCTCCTACACCGTTTACGATAAGATCATAAGCCAGTTTTACACGCTCCCAACGTTTATCTCTGTCCATAGCATAATATCTTCCTACAACAGAAGCCAGAGCACTGTTATGGTCTTTGAGGTAACTATTTAGGTCTTTTATGAAACCTTTACCAGATTTAGGATCAACATCTCTACCATCAGTAAAAGCATGTACATAGCTATGTAAACCAAAAGCATCGGCAGCTTTTACCAAACCTTTTACATGGTTTATGTGTGAATGCACGCCACCGTCAGAAACCAATCCTAAAAAATGAACATCTTTATGATTTTCTTTTGCATATTGAAATGCTTTTTTTAATGTTGGTTCATCAGCAATACTGTCATCGGCAACAGCCTTATTAATCTTTACAAGGTCTTGATATACTATTCTTCCGGCACCTAAGTTCATATGGCCAACTTCACTGTTACCCATTTGACCTTCAGGTAGTCCTACATGGAGTCCGTCAGTTCTTAAAGATGCGTTTGGATATTTCTTGTAAAGTGAGTCTATAAAAGGTGTGTTTGCTTTGTCAATAGCTGATACTTCAGGGTTTTGAGCTATGCCCCAACCGTCTAATATTATTAAAATTGTTTTAGAGTTCATCATATGAAAATTATGTTAACAAAAGTAACACTTTTCAAGGTAAATTAACAGTTATTAACGCCATAAGTTAAACTTAAGTTAAGGAGTGTTAAAGAGCGTAACAAAGATTTTAAAGGGTCGTCTTTTACAATAAATAATCACTAAAGTTTTAATTAATTATGAAAAAATTATTCGTCATCACCGCTTTATTTTTTGGAGTAATGGTATATGCTACTCCCGGAACATCTAACAATGAGTTATCTACTGAAAAAACTTTTGTAAGTGGAGTAGATACTTTTTGTAAATTAATTCAACAAGGAAACTATGATGCTGTTAAAAGTATGACAGAAGCCGGTGTTGATGTAAACAAAAAATCGGTTGGTAAAACCCCTCTAATGTATGCTGCCAGACACAATAAAGTTGAAATCCTAAAATTATTATTAGCCAATGGAGCAGAAATGAAAACAAAATGTGACAGAGGTTATACAGCATTAGATTACGCTAAGTTATCTAAAGCTGTTGACGCTGAAATGTTTTTATTGGCAGTATCAAAAGAGCAAAGTATTTAAGAAAATAGTAGTTGTGTAATTATTTGTAAAAGAGTGCTATAAGTTTTTGTAGTGCTCTTTTCGTTTTAAAATTTCACATAGTAGAATAAAACAACAAGAATTACAGCAACTATAATGGACACAATAGTAACTATTACTGTATTCATCTTGTTTTCTTTTTGAAGTTTTTCCCTTATTTCCTTAAGTTGTAGTGGGGTAGCCTTTTTTTCTATCTTCCCCTTTTTATAAGGAATATTTTCGTAACCTTTAATTTTTTCAAATGCACTAACTCTACTTCTCTTGTTATTTTTTAGGCTGGTTAGCATTGCTGAAACTGCGCCACCGAAACTCATAGTATTGATTTTTGATTAATGATTATATTACATTAGAATCAAAAATGAGGGAAATGTTACAATTTGTAGATATGAGTACTAATTACGATATTTTTCTATAGCCTCTTTTATTTTTTCAATCCTGTTCTCAGGATCTGGGTGGGTACTTTGAAATTCAGGCACCCTGTTAGGTCCGGCAGCTTCTTTTAAAATTTTCATAACACCCATAAGTTCTTCCGGTTGATAGCCAGCATCGATCATAAACTTTACACCAAGTTCATCACTTTCCAATTCATCACCTCTGCCATATTTCATATTAATTACGTTAGCAATCATAGCTGCCATCTGACCTGCATTGGCATCAGAACCAACCATAACCCCGGATATAATACCTTGTGTTAGCCCTTGTTGCGCCATACGTTCGGCAGAATGGCGACCTACTACATGGCCTATCTCATGGCCCAGCACACCAGCCAATTGGTCTTCATTCTCTAATTTGGAAAATAGAGCGTAGGTAATAAATATCTGCCCTCCTGGTAATGCAAAGGCATTGATAGTTTCAGGATCCCTCAATAAATGGAAATCATATCTATACGGAGTTTCTTTGGCTATACTATTGTTAACCAGTTTATTGCCAACTTTGTCAACAAAATCCTGATATTCTTGGTTTGGATATAAGCCACCATGCTGTTGAGCCATTTGTGGAGCGCTTTGTAAACCGATAGCAATTTCGTCATCTGCAGAAAGTTCAATACTCTGTTTTTTGCCTGTATAGGGATTGGTAGTACGGTTTGAGTAATATTTAAATAATGAAAATAGAATGATGGCTGCACCAATCAATAACCGTATTTTAAAACCTCCACTTCTTCTCATAACATAGTGTTTTTAAATTTTTATAAAGATACAAATATTTTATATCCACATAAGCGAAGAAAAGAAGCAGCAATTATTCTTCTTCAATTTGGCAAACACGTAGTGTATTAACCATTCCTCTGGCTTTTACAGGCATAGAAGTAAGGTTTATTACATAGTCACCAGGATTGGCATACTCTTTTTCTACAGCTATTCTATTAATATCTTCCACAGTCTCATCGGTACTAACATCTCTGTCATAAAATTGCGCTTTTACACCCCAAAGTAAATTAAGCATAGCTAAAATTCTACGATTATTAGAAAATGCTAAAATATGTGATTTCGGCCTCCAAGCAGAAATTTGAAAGGCAGTATAACCACTATTTGTAAGTGTTGAAATAACGGTAGCTCCAATTTCATCAGCCATTTTTGCAGCTGTATAACAAACTGTTTTTGAAATAAATCGTTCATTAACACTTTTAATAAAAACCTGAGGTTTATTAATAAGCGGAGAATCTTCTACATTTTCAATGATGCTTCTCATTTTTCTGATAACCTCAACGGGAAATTGTCCAACGGATGTTTCACCTGATAGCATTACTGCATCTGCACCATCCATAATGGAATTAGCCACATCGTTTACTTCAGCTCTGGTAGGAATCTGACTATTGATCATAGATTCCATCATTTGAGTAGCAATGATTACCGGAATTCTGGACTTTTTTGCTTGAAGCACTAATTTTTTCTGGATTAGCGGCACTTTTTCCATTTCCACTTCAACTCCTAAATCGCCTCTGGCAACCATGAGTCCATCGCAATGTGGTGTTAGTAGGTTGATTCTTGAAACGGCTTCTGGTTTTTCAATTTTGGCAATGATAGGAATTCTGAACGAAGAATGTTCAGTGATCAATTCTCGTAGGTCAACTAAATCTTGAACATTTCTTACAAATGAAAGAGCTATCCAGTCCACTTCTTGTTCAATAGCAAACAAGGCGTCTTTTCTATCTTTTTCGGTGAGTGCAGGCAAAGAAACGTTTGTATTAGGGAGGTTTACACCTTTTTTTGATTTTAAAGGGCCTCCTCTTAATACTTCGGTTACAACTTCATCAGTGCCATTGGTATCTACTACTTTGAAAAGTAGTTTGCCATCATCCACTAAAATATTTTCGCCTTTTTTTACATCTTTAGGGAAGTTTTTGTAGGTCATGTAAGCCTTTTCTTTAGTCCCTTGGCATTTTTCTGTGGTAAAAGTAAAAGTATCACCTTTTTTCAATACCACATCTTCATCCATTACGCCTACACGCAGTTTTGGACCTTGAAGATCGGCCAATACGGCAACGTTATAACCTAATCTTACATTAATACTCCTAATAAGTTTTATTTTTTTGGCAACATCATCATAATCAGCATGTGAAAAATTGATTCTAAACACATTAACTCCGTAGGTCATCATCTCTTCTATAACCTCTTCTGAGTTGGTGGCTGGACCTAATGTTGCAACTATTTTTGTTTTTTTACGATTTCGCATAGTAGTTAAAAAATTAAAAAATCTTTTGATTTTAGAGTTTCAGGATCAATACTATAACAAGTTATAATCCCTTTGATATTTTTTATTTTTTCTAAAAATGATCTTATTTCAGTGTCTTCAAACTCTCCGTTTATTTTCAAAAAATAATCTACATTTCTTTTTTCGTTGATAAGGTAAGTCACTTTAGATTCTTCTCCGAACAGGTTATTTTCATTGGTCTCTGACAGAAAGAAATGTTTGTTTGCCAGTAGCGACCATGTTGAAAAGGTAGCTTCGCAATCATAATTATAAAGTGTAAAAGAACATTCTTTTTCAGCAAAGTCCAGATCGTTTGGCTGTCGTTTCAAATGGATTTCTAGGTTTTGATTTAAAAGGTAAGCCAAGCGGTGGTCTTCAATGGTGCTGTTAATTCCAATAAGCTTATAATCATGTTCGTATTCATAACACAATGTAAGCGTTTTAGACATCTGGAAATAAAATTTGTGCTAAAATAAGTATTGTTTTGCGAATACTATAGGAGAATTTACGAAAACGTTTGAGAATTAATTATTTATGCTAATCTTATCCTGCAACTTATAATAAGCACGTTTTGAAGCTATTTCTTCAGCTTTTTTCTTAGAAGTGGCTCTGCCTTTAGCTATAAGTTCTTCGTTTATCATCAATTTAACGCTAAAATGTTTTAGCGTATCATTGCCTGTATCTTCATAGATATCATAGTGAATAGCATTCTTTTCTTTTTGGCACCATTCTATGAGCAGACTTTTATAACTGGTAATTTTGCCTTCCAAGCGCTCAATATCCACATAAGGTTCTATAACTGTCTTGTAAACAAATTTTTCGCAAACTTTGTAACCTTTATCTAAATAAACAGCACCGATCAAAGCTTCAAAAATGTTTCCGTGAATATTTTCTCCAAAATTCCGTTTAGGCACATTGCTCTTTACAAAGTTTATCAAGCTGAGATCACTACTGATCTCATTTAAGTGTTCCCTACTTACTATTTTAGAACGCATTTGTGTAAGGTAGCCTTCGGTTGCATTGGGTATTTCTTTAAATAAATGAATAGCAATTATAGAGCTTAGCAAGGCATCTCCCAAAAATTCTAAACGCTCATAATTGATGGGCTTACCGTTGTTAGTTATTTTTTTTAAAGAACTGTGTGTAAAGGCTTTTGTGTAAAAAGAAATATCATTAGGGGTAAACCCCAGAATTTTTTTTAACTCTAAAGTAAAGTCCTCATCATTACCATTTTTATGTTTGAGGATCTTTTGAAAAAAATTCATGCCAATTAGTAAGTTTTAGGCGTCTATCTTTTTAAAGAGTACACAGGCATTATGACCTCCAAATCCAAAAGTATTGCTCATAGCATAATTAACATCTCTCTTTTGAGGTTTGTTAAATGTAAAGTTAAGTTTTGGATCTATTTGGTCATCATCCGTAAAGTGATTGATAGTTGGAGGAACCATTCCATTCTTTATTGCAAGTATGGATGCTATAGCTTCTATGGCACCGGCTGCCCCCAACAAATGTCCGGTCATGGATTTAGTTGAGTTGATATTGATATCGTAAGCATGTTCTCCAAAAACCTCTTTAATTGCTTTAGATTCAGCAATATCACCTAAAGGTGTAGAAGTTCCATGCATGTTGATGTGGTCAATTTTATCAGCAGTTATACCTGCATCTTTTAAGCAATTTTTCATTACACTCATAGCGCCTAATCCTTCAGGGTGTGGTGCAGTTAAGTGATGTGCATCGGCAGACAAACCACCTCCTACAAGTTCGGCATAAATCTTTGCGCCTCTAGCCTTAGCATGCTCGTATTCTTCTAAGATGAGTGCTCCTGCGCCTTCGCCGAGTACAAAACCATCTCTATCCTTATCAAATGGACGAGAAGCAGTTTTAGGGTCTTCATTTCTGGTAGATAAAGCGTGCATGGAATTAAATCCTCCCATTCCAGCCTTAGTTACTGCCGCTTCAGAACCTCCGGTAACAAAAATATCAGCTTGTCCTAAACGGATGTAATTAAAGGCGTCTATAATGGCGTTAGCCGATGATGCGCAGGCAGAAACCGTAGCAAAGTTAGGTCCATGTAAACCGTATTTTATGGATATTTGCCCTGGGGCAATATCTGCAATCATTTTAGGAATGAAGAAAGGATTGAACTTTGGAGTTCCATCTCCGGCTGCAAAGTTAAGTACCTCATCTTGGAAAGTTTCCAACCCTCCAATTCCGGCACCCCAAATAACACCAATTCTGTCTTTATCTTCTTTTTCGATATCCAGTCCGGAATCTTCAATAGCTTCTTGAGAGGCAACCATGGCGTATTGTGTAAATTTATCCATTTTGCGAGCCTCTTTTCTGTCTAAAAATTCAGTTGGATCAAAATTTTTGATTTCGCATGCAAATTGAGTTTTGAATTTGGAAGCATCAAAATGTGTAATAGGGGCTGCGCCGCTAACACCATTTATTAAGCCGTTCCAATATTCGGCAATGTTATTTCCAATTGGGGTTAAAGCTCCTAGTCCGGTTACAACTACTCGTTTTAATTCCATGCAAGTAAAGAATTGGTTTACAGATTATAAAAACTACGAGCAAATCACCGCAGTGATGCTCGTAGTTTGATAAGTATCGTTAGATTACTTTTTAGCTTCTTCTATATAGCTGATTGCTTGACCTACAGTAGCAATATTCTCTGCTTGGTCATCTGGGATTTGAATGTCGAATTCTTTTTCAAATTCCATAATCAGTTCTACGGTATCTAAAGAATCCGCTCCTAAATCGTTAGTAAAGTTAGCTTCGTTAGTTACTTCATTTTCGTCAACACCTAATTTGTCAACGATGATAGCCTTTACTCTTGATGCAATGTCTGACATAATTTCTAATTTTTAAATTTAAAATCGTGGCAAAAATAAAAAACTTTAAAATAAAACACTCATTAAGCCTAAAAAAGTGAGGTCTAAATGTAAAAAAAAATGTTCAATTTTTAGTATTTTGTACCGCAATTGTTAATAATAATTCTTTTTTTTGCTTCAACAATTATACTTCACTCCATGAAACGCATTGCAATCTTTGCTTCAGGTTCCGGAACAAATGCCGAAAATATTATTAAGTACTTTCAAAAGAGTTCGGTAGCCTCTGTTGTGCATGTGCTCAGTAACAAGAAGGATGCCAAAGTCTTAGATAGAGCTAAAGACCTAAAAGTGAATTATTTGCACTTTACTAAAGATGATTTTTTTGCTGATGACACTATTTTAAACTTATTGATAAAAGAAGCAGATTTAATTGTTTTGGCCGGATTTTTATGGAAAGTTCCTTCAAAGATTATTAACGCTTTTCCGAATAAGATTGTGAATATTCATCCGGCATTGTTACCAAAATATGGTGGTAAAGGAATGTATGGTATGCATGTGCACGAAGCTGTGAAAAATAATGGTGAAAAAGAAACCGGAATAACTATCCATTATGTGAATGAAAATTATGATGAAGGAGCTATTATTTTTCAAAAATCGGTTGAAATTGATGTTAATGATAGTCCAGAAGATATTGCTCAAAAGGTTCATAAACTGGAATATGAACACTTTCCTAGGGTTATAGAACAATTATTGCTGAAAGATGAGTAATAAGGTTCATATTTTTACCGATGGAGCCTGTAGTGGGAATCCCGGAAACGGCGGTTATGGTATCATAATGCAATGGGTTGGAAAACCTTATAAAAAAGAGTTTTCGGAAGGGTTTAAGAATACTACCAATAATCGTATGGAGCTTTTGGCGGTGATTGTAGCATTAGAAAAATTAAAGTCTGATCAGTTTGAAGTAACCGTCTTCTCCGACTCAAAATATGTGGTTGATGCAGTTGAGAAAAAGTGGGTATTTGATTGGGAGCGCAAAGGTTTTAAAGGAAAGGCAAATGTAGATTTATGGCAACGTTTTTTAAAGGTTTATAGAAAGCATACTGTAACTTTTAGATGGGTTAAAGGTCATAATGATCACCCACAAAACGAACGTTGTGATGAGTTAGCAGTACAAGCTTCGCAACAAAAAGACCTTTTAATTGATGAAGGTTTTGAAAATAAAGCCTAAGGATTATTTTGAAGTAATCTTTATAATTTTTTCTACAAGTTTTTTAAGCTCTTCAGGAGGATTTCCATCGTCAAAGTAAGCAGATTCAATAGTTTTGCCCTCAAAGATAATTGTAATAGAAGCTTGCATGGCAACATCTACATGGCTTTTACTTGAGGGTGCTTCTAAGTTTTTTAAAGTCTCTAAATTTAAATTTTCAACCAGTTTTGTTATTGTTTGCCAATCTTCTGTTGAAGTTTTAAATTCATCAGATTTGCTCAACGTTTTATAAATACAGTTGTTTTTTGTTATTGTAATATTTTTTGAAACGCCTCGGGTTTCAGCTTTGTATTCTACCTTGTGTAAGACCTCATTTTGAAAACATTTAGACGAAACAAATAGCAATATAATTAAGCTGAATACTTTCATTTTTTAAAGATAAAAAGGCGCTTATATAAGCGCCTTTTGAATAATATTTAAATTAATTAGTTTACAAAACTTTCTCTAGCACCTCCAGTAGCAAATAGAGCTCTCATTCTATCATTTTGACCATTGGTAAACATATACATACAATCATCATAAACATAATCCATATAATTCATAGTCATATCAGCAGACTGGCAATGAACTGTTGGATAGGTAGGACAACCATAATTTGCTCTGTCAGAACTTGGAGTGTCAGCAACAAAATCATCTTGTTTACATCTACCATCACCCCAAATGTGGCGTAGGTTTAACCAGTGGCCTACTTCGTGAGTTGCAGTTCTGCCATGTCCATAAACACCTCCAGCAACATTTTCACCAAAATAATCTGAACCTATTACTACACCGTCAGTAGCTAATGTTCCGCCAGGGAACTGAGCGTATCCTAAAATGCCACCACCTATTTCGCAAACCCAAATGTTTAAATATGTTGTTGGATCTGTAGCGTCAATTCCGCCTTGGCTAGAGTATTTCATAGCATCATTAGTGCCCCATGATGTTTTAGTTGAAGCTTTTCTAACAACACCTGCCAGTGTAAAAGTAATGTTTGCATCTGCCACAACTCCTGCAAATTCAGCAGGGACCCCACTTGTGTGGGAGTTGTTATTGTTATAGTCATCATTTAAAACATCAATTTGAGAATCTATATGAGCCTGAGTAACAGGGTGAGCAGGGTCTTCCAAGATATTAACTATTACAGGAATAGTTACAGTACCTGTATAAGGTGTTGGATCAGTTCCTCCACCTCCACCGCCTGGATTGGTTGGTTTACCTTTGAAGGATATTGCTTGTCTGGTGTGCTTTTCCACATCATACATTTTCTTTTCTAAACCTGGGTTTGCTAGTAATTTTTCATTGAGCACTTTCATAGAATAGCACACCCTTTCGTCAGAATTTGCTGCTTTGGTAAGACTGGTAAAGTCGTCGGTGAATACGTAAAAGTCACTCATATCAACCTCTATTTGTGAGGTTTGATCTTCGTTAAATGAGTCATTTACTTCGTCTTGACAAGCAACAAAAAGTAGCGATAAGGCCGCTAAGCCTAACATGATTTTTTTCATCTTAAATTGAATTTTAGTTAGTAATAAATTTGACTCCCCTTATTATAAGAGCGTCACGAATATAAAAAATAAACTATAAATCCATAAAAAAGAATTAAAAATTTAGTATAAACAATGTTAATAATGTAAAAAATTATGATTTTTTAGTAAATCCATTAAAGTGATAAAGATTGAATATATTTCAAAAAAAGGACAAAAAAGAATAATTCACTTAAAAAATATTTATTAAAAATGTCAGGATGTTAAAAAGTAAAAAATTATTCTTCTATTGCTGAAAGCGTAAGAAGTTTCTCGCTAGTTGTTGATAAAAAGACAAGATTAAAGTTCTCAAACTTAAAATAAGACACCTTTTTTAATAGGCCTAAAAATTGCTTTTCAATATTCATATTGTTACAATACATTTTTGTAGATAAGGCTGGGCCAAAAGTTATAAGACTGTCTTTGATAGTGTAAGTTGCGTTATATCGATTACACCCTGCATTGCCGTTAACTCGTTTGTTTTCAGTATCAAAAGTTAATGTAGGTTTTTTAGAAAGGCTGTCAATTCCTTGTATATGAATTACTTTCCATGTTCCTTTTACCTCTGCTTGAGCTACTTTAACTTGTGAGTTATCCAAATTAGCTGGTATTATTTTACAGGTTTTTAGAGTTACAAGAGAAAGCACAGAGATAAAAATATATTTAAACATATGTTAGAATTTTTTAGCTGAGCATTATTTTAGCTTTTTTTAAAGCTTCCACAAAAATATCAATTTCTTCTTTGGTGTTATAAAAAGCAAAAGAAGCCCTAACAGTACCTGGAATTTTATAAAAGTCCATAATAGGCTGTGTACAATGATGCCCTGTCCGTACGGCAACGCCCAGTTTGTCTATAATTGCCCCAATATCATAAGGGTGTATGTTTTCTATATTGAAAGAAATCACAGAAGTTTTATTTTTAGAAGTTCCGTAGATTTTTAGCCCATCAATATTAAGAAGTTTTTTTGTAGCGTATTGTAGCAATTCATTTTCGTAGGAAGCGATGTTTTCAAACCCTAATTCATTTAAATAATCTATGGCAACGCCAAAAGCAATAGCATCGGCAATATTTGGTGTTCCGGCTTCAAATTTATGGGGCAGATCGGCATAGGTAGTCTTTTCAAAAGTTACTTCTTTAATCATTTCTCCACCGCCTTGGTAAGGAGGTAGTAGATTCAGTAATTCTTCTTTCCCGTAAAGGAAACCGATACCCGTTGGGCCACACATTTTGTGAGCAGAACCTACATAAAAATCAACATCAAGTTGTTGTATATCAGGTTTTAAGTGAGGACATGCTTGTGCTCCGTCAATCAGCACGTTGGCGCCGACAGCATGTGCTTTATCAATGATTTCTTTTATGGGATTTATAGTTCCCAATGTATTGGAAATATGATTAACAAACACCAATTTGGTTTTGTTGGAAAGCAGTTTTTCGTATTCACTAAAGATGAGTTCGCCATGCTCATTAATAGGAATCACTTTAAGGGTTGCTCCGGTACGTTCGCAGAGCATTTGCCAAGGTACTATGTTGGAGTGATGCTCTAAAGCAGAAACAATAAATTCATCACCTTTTTTCAGCAAAGAAGAATAACCGGTTGCCACTAAATTTATACCATGTGTAGTGCCCGAAGTAAAAATGATTTCATACAATTTTGCGGCATTAAAATGTACCTGAATTTTTTTACGGGCTTCTTCATATGCATTGGTAGCTTCCTGACTTAATGTATGCACACCTCTATGGATGTTTGCATTGTAATTACTGTAATAATCAACCAAAGCATCAATAACAACTTGCGGTTTTTGTGAGGTAGCGGCATTATCAAAATACACCAGAGGTTTTCCGTTAACAGTTCGTTTTAATATTGGAAAATCTTCTCTTATTTGTTGGATATCAAACATGTTTCTTTTTTAGAATCGTTCTAAATACAAAATTACAAAACTATGGCTATATGTTTTGATAATTTTATGTTAGTTTTATACGAAAGAATAATTTATATAAAACAAACTTTTTCAACAATGTTTATAATAAAACGTAAAGACTTTTTTAGACAAGGAAATTTAGTGATTTTCTTTTTTTTATTGGTTTTAACCTCATGTAAATCAGTAAAATTACAAACATTTGAGTTTCCTAAACCTGTAGATACCAATTCAAAAGAAATTGCATATCAAGAAAAGAAAATTTATAATTTGAGTGATTTATACTTTGCTGATAATCAATTTGATGGAGCAAGATTAAATAATTTTGAATTAGTGAATGATTCTACATTAGTAGCCACCATTTTACCAGAAAATGAACCTATAAACTCTAGCCCGCATTATGCATTCAGGTTATGGTCATCAGCTCCTGCAGAGGTGTATCTTCAGTTAAATTATCCTACAAATAAGCATAGATATTGGCCAAAATTGAGTAATGATGGCACTCATTGGAAACCTATTGACAGTGTTAACTTTAAAGTTTTGACAGATTCTTCAAAAGCTCAATTAAAGTTAAATATTACCAATGATAAATTATGGATAGCCGCTCAAGAACTTAACAATTCTACCCATGTTACTAATTGGGCAAAAGAAAGAGCTAACCATACAAATGTGCATTTTAATGTTGTTGGAAAAAGTAAACTGGGTAGAGATTTAATAATGCTTGATATTTATGTAGGAAGCCCAGAAGGAAAAGACATGGTAGTAATCTTTAGTCGCCAACATCCGCCGGAAGTTTCCGGTTATATGGCTATGCAAGCTTTTGTAGATGAGTTATTGAAAGACAACAGGTTATCAAAAGATTTTATTAAAAAATATAGAATATTGGTTTTTCCGTTACTAAATCCAGACGGAGTTGATTTAGGTCATTGGCGCCATAATGCCGGAGGGATAGATCTTAACAGAGATTGGGCTTATTATAGGCAGGAAGAACCTAAAAACGTAGCTAATTATATTGTAAATACAGTAAAAAAATCAAAGAATAGCGTAGTATTAGGGTTAGATTTCCATTCCACACAAGAAGATTTATATTATTCTTTATCTGATGATAACCATTCCGTTATTTATCCCTTTAAGGATTACTGGATCAAAGGTATTGACAATGCTTTGCCTAATTATACCCCAGCCGATTACCCTGAGCCTTTTAATCAACCGATTACCAAAGCATGGTTTTTTAAACAATTTGGGGCAGATTCCGTTACTTATGAAATTGGCGATGAAACCCCTAGAGATTTTATAAAGTTAAAGGCTGAAGTTGCAGCCCGTGAAATGATGAAATTATTAATACTCCGTTAAATGAAAAAATTTTTAAAAGTACTAGGCTTAGTATTGCTAATAGCCTTGCTTGTAGTGATTTACATTAATTACCCAAGACTAAATATTGTTTCCGGTTATTCCGCTAAAAATATGAGCACTTCGGTATTTATGGCAGGCAGATCGTTTGAATTTACTGATGATACTGATAATAATTTTAGTCCTGTTGATATTGCCAAAGACAAAATTGATACTGATAAAAAAACGGCTTCAGCTTCGGTTTATGGATTTGTAGAGCGTACGGCCATGTTTAGAGATGGAGTAGGTAGTGTGCTTTTGATTGATGATGAAGACGTTACAAAACCCTATTTGAAACCTAACAGAAACTTTGTAAATGTAGAGTTGCCTTATCCATACGGGCATTTAGAACCCAAAGACTCAGTTTTTGCAAATGTAGATTACAATGCTTTGGAAATAGCTATTGATTCCGCTTTTAGCGGTGAGAAACAAACCAGAGCAGTTTTGGTACTTTATAAAAATCATCTTATTGCAGAAAGGTATGCTGATGATTTTGATGAGAATTCCATTATACTAGGCTGGTCTATGACTAAAAGTATTACAAGTACGGTATACGGAGTTTTACAAAGCCAAGGAAAACTTTCTGTGAACGATAAGGCGCAGGTTGCCTCATGGCAAAATGATGAGCGGAAAAATATCACATTGAATGATCTGTTGCATATGAATAGCGGTTTAGAATGGGTAGAAGATTACAATACCATTTCTGATGTTACCCGAATGCTTTTTATGGAAAAGGATATGGCAAAAGTGCAGGAAGATAAAACATTGAAATTTAAGCCAAACACTCATTGGAATTATTCCTCTGGCACCAGTAATTTGTTGTCAGGGTTGTTAAAGGGTTATTTTGGTTCTCAGCAAGAGTATTTAGATTTTTGGTATACTGATTTTATTGATAAAATAGGTATGCATTCGATGGTAGTTGAAACTGATCTGGAAGGTAATTATGTGGGTTCTTCCTATGCTTGGGCAACTCCTAGAGACTGGGCTAAGTTTGGCTTGTTATACCTTCATAGAGGAAACTGGAACGGAACTCAAATTTTTGATGAAACTTGGGTTGATTATATTACAACTCCTACAGAAACATCTGATGGACAGTATGGAGGTCATTTTTGGCTAAATGCCGGAGGCGTTTATCCGGATGCGCCAAAAGATTTGTTCTCTGCAAACGGTTACCAAGGGCAGCGAGTATTTATTATCCCTTCAAAAGAGTTGGTAATTGTTAGGATGGGGTTAAGTGAAGAACCTGTTTTTAATTTTAATGAATTTTTGAGAGAGGTTATAGGAGCTGTAAACTAGTTAGGTTTCATTTTTTCGGCTTGATTTTATTTCCTTTAGAGCTTCTATTGCTTCTGGTACTAAGTTCTCGTTGAGTTTAGAATTAATTTCTTTATCTGATAAGTTCTCAAAATTATTCTTAAATCTATTTTTAAGATTTTCAAAATTACGTTGTTTCTCGTTTTCTGGTGTTCGATAATACGCAATTAAATCTTCTCTAAGTATGTAAAAGAAAATTAATAATATAATAAATGGAATTATTTGGACTTTAATATGAATAACTTCTAAAGACAAATAGACCCAAGAAAAACTGACAAGGTTTATTACTCCAAGCAACAGTGTTATTGTAAAAACTAATATAAATAGGTTTCTTTTTTTAAAGTACAG
>JAGQYU010000353.1 GCA_020435885.1 Flavobacteriaceae bacterium | reverse complement strand
TGCCGGAAGAGATCAATCGTATGGTAACAGATTCCATAACGGATGTTTTTTACACTACCAGCGAAGTGGCCAATGAAAATCTACGTAAACTCGGTCATAATGAATCTAAGATACGTTTTGTAGGTAACACAATGATCGATACTTTATTAGCCAATAAGCATAGATTCAAAGCCCCCGAAATATGGCAGAAGATTGGACTAGAGCCAAAAGATTATTTTGTAATGACCTTGCACAGGCCAGCCAATGTAGATGAGCAACATAAGTTAAAATATTTGATCGATGAAATAGTAAAAGGTGCCAACGGAAAACCGATCGTATTTCCTGTCCATCCAAGAACAGCAAAAATACTTAAGGAAATTGGTATTGAAGCAACTAATTTGTATATGATAGAACCTTTAGGATATCTAGAATTTAATTATTTGGTACAACATGCGTTTGCCGTAATAACAGATTCTGGAGGCATTACTGAGGAGACAACCGTAATGAAAGTACCATGCTTAACATTAAGGGATAATACAGAACGTCCGGAAACCATAACTGTAGGGACTAATGAGTTGGTAGGTACCAATCCAGAGAATATAGCTCCTTTTATGGAGAAATTATTTAAAGGACAATGGAAAGCAGGTGCTATACCTTATCTTTGGGATGGCCATACAGCTGAGAGAATAGTTAATGACCTATTAACATTAGCATAGAGTAGTAGAATGAAAGAGAAAATTTGGTTATCATCTCCGCACCTTACAGGGGAAGAACAAAAATACATTAAGGAGGCCTTTGAGACCAATTGGGTGGCTCCTCTAGGTCCCAATGTTAATGGTTTTGAGCAAGATATATGTAATTATACAGGTGCTACAAGTTGTTCAGCGCTGAGTTCTGGTACTGCAGCTATTCATTTAGCCTTAATTCTTTTAGGTGTTNNNNCTGAGGGTGATGAAGTATTGTGTTCTTCGTTTACTTTTTCTGCTACGGCCAACCCCATAGCATATCAAAAAGCTATTCCCGTGTTTGTAGATTCCGAAAAGGATACTTGGAATATGGATCCGGTATTGTTGGAGCAAGCTATTAAAGAAAGATTAGCTAAAGGCAAAAAGCCTAAGGTTGTGATCGTAGTACATTTATACGGTATGCCTGCCAAGATTGAAGAAATAATGGCTGTTGCTGATGCTTATGATATCCCTGTAATTGAAGATGCTGCAGAAGCCATTGGATCGTCCTATAAAGGCAAAGCCTTGGGGACTTTTGGTAAAATGGGTATTTTTTCTTTTAATGGGAATAAAATTATTACCACCTCGGGTGGAGGAGCATTGATTTCAGATACTCCGGAATTATGCCAAAAAGCAACTTTTTTAGCGACACAGGCTAGAGATGCAGAACCTCATTATCAACATTCGCATATAGGTTATAATTATAGGATGTCTAATATTGTTGCTGGAATAGGAAGGGGACAAATGGAAGTATTGAACGATAGAGTGGAAGTCAGGAGACGTGTTTTTAGAATATATAAAGAAGAGCTCTCTGGTATAAAAGCTATTTCCTTTGTTGAGGAACCTAAAGGATATTATTCCAACAGATGGCTAACGACTATTTTGACAGATTGTTTTGGCCGACGTGAAAAGTTGCGATTAGCTTTAGAAGTTGAAAATATAGAATCGAGACCTTTGTGGAAACCTATGCATCTACAACCTGTGTTTGAAAAATATCCTAGTTATACCAATAGAGTTAGTGAAGACCTTTTTGACAGAGGACTTTGTCTGCCAAGTGGGTCTAATATGAGTGATAGTGATTTGAAAAGAGTTATTACCAAGATCAAAGAAGTTTTTTGAAGTAGCTATCAACAATAAAACTTTTTTTCTGCAGTTTTTAAGTTATAATTACGAACTTTGTTGCTGAAAATTGCACACTACTTTTTTAACTAATTATGTTAAAGAAATTTTTTATCAAAGGAGCTAATACATCTGTTGCCAGATGGGTGGTTTTATTGATAGATGTATCACTGGTACTGCAAACTTTCTTCATAGCTTATGTAATTAACTTTAATTTTAAACTAAGCTTTCAGGAGTTCGGTTTCTTTTCACAACTTTTTTTGGTGGCATTTGTTTCAGCGATCAGTTTTTTGATTGTTGGTTCTTATAGAGGAACGGTAAGGCAAACCGGTATGAAAGATGTACTCAATGTAATTTACGGAGTGAGTATTTTATTTATCACATTGGTGATGATCACCATGCTGGACAGAAAATTTCACATTACTAATAGATTTGCAGTTCCTTATTCAGTCAGTACCATTCATTACCTACTCAATATTATTGTGTTAATAGCCAGTAGATATATTTTTAAGCGTGTTATTTTTAGGGTACTTAATGAATATAAAGCCCCTAAAAATACATTGATCTATGGTGCGGGGGAGTCTGGTTTGATAACCTATGCTACCATAAGCAACGCCATAAGTAACAATAATGTAGTAGTAGGTTTTATTGACGATGATAAAAGTAAAGTGGGTAAAAAATACAATAGAATAAAAGTATTTCACTCTCAAAAGATCACAGAAGATTTTCTTAAAGAAAGGAATATCAAAGAGATCATTGTTTC
>JAGQYU010000077.1:1204-1827 GCA_020435885.1 Flavobacteriaceae bacterium | reverse complement strand
TTACTTGGCGCTTGATTCCAGTAGCGCATATCTTCAAGACTTACATAATCTGCTTGGAAAGGGTTTTCCATGTCATACGCCTTGGGGAAATTCAATGGTAATATATAAGTAGCATTGGTGCTTTTTATTTCATCAACCAATTGGTATTCATTTCCTTTGCCTACCATAATATACTGTACGCCAAACATATCACCAATTTTATCTGCTCTTAAGGCATTGTGTTTATCATTAGCATAAAATATTTGTGGCAGATTCTTATTTCTATTAAATGCTTCTATGGTGAGGTCTTTGGTAGAAACATTACCTTTTGCATACCAATCTGCATCATAATATAATTGCTTTAGCAGAGCAATAGCTCCCATCAGTGAAGTTGGATATGATTGTCTGGAAGCACTGCTTTTATCAAAAGAGAAGAATTGAGCCGACCTGTCATCCAACAATCTTTCAGCATTGTTTGCAGTGTTGTTAAGCGCCACAAGTATGCCTGTTCCTCTAACAATACCGTCCTGTATATGTGTATTAACCACTCCAAATCCTGATTTTAAGAGTTCTTCGGCTTTTTTAGTATCATAATCAAAATTGTCTAGTGCATTTACTTCAGCTCTAACATGATCATTCCAATA
>JAGQYU010000077.1:0-1015 GCA_020435885.1 Flavobacteriaceae bacterium | reverse complement strand
TCTTTAATTAACAGAACTCCATTGGAAATAATTTGAGTAGGAGTTACATATATCTTGGCATTTTTGAATGCAATATAATTTGTGTTCTTGGCTTGCACGCCATCGTTTTTGGGAAAATATTCCTGCGAATGAATAGTTGCTGTTAAAAAACAACTCAGCAGAAATACTACGAGAAATTGCTTCTTGATCATGTTTATAAGAATTAGTATAATGGGTTTGTGTAAAAATAAGTTTTTTTAATTACAAACCATACTTTTTGTCGTAAGCAACCAAATAATAAACCATGTTGCTGTAACTTTTAAGTCCCTGATCTTGTTGGTTTGCCTTTAAATAGCCATCGTAGAATAATTTGAAAAAGGGCTCCATTTTATTTTGGTAAGACCTCCAAAACTCTTGAGATTCCTCAATGTTTTTTAGGATTCCTCTTGGGATTTTTTCAATTAGTTGCTTTGAAGCGATAGAATCTTTAGCGTACAAGGCGGCAACAGAATATCTAAATGCAGTTAAGTATCCGGAGTAGTTAAAATAAGGGTCTTCATTGTTTATTGCCGCTAAGTAGCCTATAAAATTAGCTTCGCTTTCAGAGGCAATACCTATTTGGTGGGCAACTTCATGGCTGGCAATCATAGGCAAACTAACTTTTGGAACTAAACTGTCAACTTGTGCTTCACCGGATAAGGGATTTAGATAACCCGCAAACCCCATGTATGTTAAAGGAACGCTGTACAATGATTTTTTTATGGAAACACTTTTATAAGTATAATTTGGATATGTTTTTGCAAGTGAATCATAACCTAATTTTGTGCGGTTCAAAATTTCATTTTTGTTATAAGGAATTATTACTTTAACAGTATCATTTTGAGTAATTTCCAGCTGTTTAGTAATTAATTTGTTTAAGAGTTTTTCCGTAACGGTTTTGATGTCTTGTTCAGAATAATCTTGCAAAGGCATATCCATAGTTACAAAGAGTGAATTGCGATAATAATTCATGCCCCATAAAAAGTGAAACAGAAAA
>JAGQYU010000076.1 GCA_020435885.1 Flavobacteriaceae bacterium | reverse complement strand
AATCAACATAATAACGGTAACCAAGCAAACAAAAAGCAAGGAAAATACAGGGATCCTGATTTTGAATTTGATGGTATTATTGAGAGTGAAGGTGTTTTAGAAATAATGCAGGATGGGTACGGCTTCCTACGTTCTTCCGATTACAATTATCTATCATCTCCAGATGATATTTATGTTTCGCAATCACAAATTAAATTATTTGGTCTTAAAACTGGCGACACAGTTCGTGGCATCGTAAGACCTCCTAAAGAAGGTGAAAAATACTTTCCGTTAATACGCATCTCATTAATTAATGGATTGAATCCTAGCATTGTAAGAGACCGTGTGGCTTTTGAGCATTTAACACCGCTTTTCCCTAACGAAAAATTTAATATCGCTGAAAAGCAGAGTTCTATGTCCACCAGAATAATAGATCTTTTTTCTCCAATCGGAAAAGGCCAACGTGGAATGATAGTTTCACAACCTAAGACTGGTAAAACTATGCTCTTAAAAGATATTGCAAATGCTATTGCTGCTAATCATCCTGAAGTATATCAAATAGTTTTACTGATTGATGAGCGCCCTGAAGAGGTAACCGACATGCAACGAAATGTAAAAGGAGAAGTAGTAGCTTCAACTTTTGATGAACCGGCTGAAAAACATGTAAAAGTTGCCAATATAGTACTTGAAAAGGCAAAAAGATTGGTAGAATGTGGCCATGATGTAGTTATTTTACTAGATTCTATCACACGTTTGGCAAGAGCTTACAATACAGTAGCACCTGCATCAGGTAAGATTTTGTCTGGTGGTATTGACGCCAATGCTTTACACAAACCAAAACGCTTCTTTGGAGCAGCTCGTAAAATAGAAGGTGGAGGCTCCTTAACCATAATTGCAACAGCACTTACTGATACTGGTTCTAAAATGGATGAAGTAATCTTTGAAGAGTTCAAAGGAACAGGTAATATGGAATTACAATTAGACAGAAATATTGCTAATAGAAGAATCTACCCTGCTGTTGATCTGATGAAATCAAGTACTCGCAGAGATGACCTATTATTAGATGAAAAAACCATTCAACGTATGTGGGTATTGCGTAAATACTTAGCTGACATGAATCCTATTGAAGCGATGGAATTCATCAATGATAAGATGAAATTTACTACTAGCAATCAAGAATTTTTATTATCAATGAATGGTTAAAAAATATTTTTGATTCAAAAAACTGAAAGTCAAGCCCTAAGAACGCTTGGCTTTTTATTTTCAAAAAGTTTTTGTAAGAACAAAATTTTATGTAAATTTGCCATCCACATCGCGGGGTAGAGCAGTAGGTAGCTCGTTGGGCTCATAACCCAAAGGTCACTGGTTCGAGTCCAGTCCCCGCTACTAAACATAAGTTTTTAAAAATCAACGGATTGTGTACTCACAATCCGTTTTTTTATGTCTACAATTTTAGTTAATTTACGTCGCGTACACGATTGCGTACACGTTTTTACCATGAAACTGAATTATTTTCCATCAACCATAATTCAATTTTCCAACAATGTAATACTGATAGGTAGATGATCACTAAACCCTTGTGGATTGAAATCTCCTTTATTTGGTCTGGAAAACCGTACTGCTTTACTATAATCCCCTGAAATCATCTCTGGAAAAGAAACTATATCAACTGAGTATTCTCCATTAACTTTTTCAACCTTAAAAGGATGGTTGTTGCTTTGACTAATAATGTTTTTTGAAACCAAAAATTGATCTAGCACATTTACTTCACTACCATAAACATGAGTCCCAAAACCAGTATCCATAAACTTATACATTAAATTATAAAAATATTTATTCCTCGCATTGATAACCTTTTTCTTATTATTCGATGAAAGTAAGTAGGAAATTAATGATCTGTCAAAAGGATTATCATTAAAATCACCCATTAACAATATTGAAACGTCAGAGCCTATTTCCTCATGGATACGTTCAGTCCAAAAAGCAAGATTTTCTGCTACCATGATTCTATAAGGCTCACTTTCAAATACTCCTCCAGATCTTGATGGCCAATGATTTAATATAATCACCAACATATTCCCTGAATTGGTAGTCAGATGTACTTGGAATAAATCTCTGGTTGAATTTCTTTTTGTAATTCTCAATGTATAGGTTTCCTGACCTATTTGATACTTGTTTTGATCAAAGATCAATGCCGTATCAATACCTCTTTTATCAGTTCCATCTACTATTGAAAATGCATAATTTCTATTTAACTGTGAATTTAATTTATCTACTAACAACTGTAAAACATGATCGTTTTCTACTTCGCAAACACCCAGTACATCCGGCCCGTTATTATTATTCATTTTTCCAATAATAGAAGAGAGATTATCAATTTTTTTATCAAGAACAGGTTGTGTCCAGCCTTGGAGTTCTCCGCTCAAATTATCATTGAGAAACTGACTACGGCGAGGAGAATTTTCAATATCAAACAAATTCTCTAAATTCCACCAACTAATACTATGTGATTCCATCTTGCTATTTTTTTAAATGACAGTGTTATAATACTTTATAAATTTAAATTAGCAATTTATAGAAGTCAACAGGAAATTAACCCTTTTTATTAGGGATTTTTCCCTATTTTTTATAATTTCCATCACAATTCGATACTCTTAACTCAATTAGTCAACCCTTCTAAATGGAAGATTATCTATTAAATATTGGTAAACGTATTAAAGAAATACGAAAAGATAAGCAATTGATTATCAGCGATGTTGCAGACAAAGCCGGAGTTAGTAACGGGCTTATTTCAAGAATTGAAAATGGACGTTCTTTTCCATCATTGCCAGTATTACTAAATATTATTGGAGCGCTGAATATAGAAGTAAGTAGCTTCTTTGACGGAATGGAAAAATCAGCCTCTAAAAAATATATAGTTACCAGAAAAAATGAAACATATGAAATAAATAAAGAAGTTGAGGCAGAAGGATTTATTTACAATTTTATCTTTAACAAGAGCCTACAATCCATGGCGTTTGAAGTAGTATTGCTAGAAATCTTACCCGGCAATAAACGTCAACAAATAACTACTGATGCCTATGAGTTCAAATATATCTTAACAGGAGAACTTTATTACCATTTAGATGATGAACAAGTTAAACTTTCAGAAGGCGACTCCATCTTTTTTGACGGACGTGTTCCACATGTTCCTCTAAACAAAAGCAACAAACCCGCTAAAATGCTGGTACTTTACTTTTTTAACTAAAGATACTCTAAAATCTCTGTAAGAGAATTTATAATATAACTTGGATTTGCCGATGCCAATTGTTCTTTGGTATGTGCCCCTGTTGTTACTCCAAATGTAATACCGCATTTTGCATTTTGTCCTTCCTCAATATCAATAATAGAATCGCCAACTTTTACTACTTCCGAAGGGTCATCTACATAATAATGCTGCATAGCTTTTAAGATCATATCTGGGTGCGGTCTGCTTTTAATAACATCATCAGCAGTAACTAACAAATCGTAATGTACACCCTGTTCCCAATATAATTTTGCTAATAATGATGATGCTGTTTTTCTGTTATAACCGGTGTTTAATATCACTCTGATATTTTGATTTTTCAATTCTTGAAAAACATTAACTGTGCCTTCGTATGTTTTTACGTCTAGCTTTTCATAATTCATTTTAAGTAGATTGGAAAATACATTGTAAATTTTATCGGCTTCTTTTAAAATATCTACTAATGCCTTTTCAAGAGCAATTATATCTTTTATGGCTTGTAATTTTTCTTTTCCTGCTCCATGCTCAAGTACTTTTTCTAACGAAAAATCATACCCTTCTTTATTGATTGCTTTCCTTAAGGTTTTATAAACTACGTTATCCTCATCAATGGTTGTTCCGGCCATATCGAATACCACAAGTTTTATCATGTTTTTTATTTTTTAAGATTAAATATTTGCTGAATTTTTTCTTTAGCGTATCCTCCGCTTCCAGTCATTCCTTTGCCTCCAATGGCAGTTACTATATGAATATTTTCATCAATTGAATGATCAAAAATATCTTTATCCTTGCACTGTGCATATACGCCATACCATCTGTTTTGAATTTCCCATGATGGAAGGTTCACTATTTTTTTTGCTTCTTGGATAATATAATTATCGATTGGCATCTCTATTTCATAACCCAGATCATCACAATTTTTAGCATCAGCATACATATGTGAGTCTCCTAAATACATAGTTCCATCCAGAGCTTGCTTAAAAATGATATGAATGCCCCACCTTTTATCTAAAGAATTTACATCTTCATTTACTTTGATCTTAGCATACGACGGGCATTCTGAAAAACTCTCGTATCTTCTAATGCTCAAACCGGTTAAAACATTACCTCTTAACCGATAATTCTTTTGCTTCACAGTTTGCATAATTTGGAGCTTAGTAACTTCAATATTACTTTTAAAGAAAACATCCGGATACAAAATTTTAAAATCACTACCATTACAAATAATAGCTTTTGAAGCATAGAATTGCTGCCCTGAAGTGGTTGATACAACCACACTTCCACTATTAGTTTCGCAGTTGCTAACTGTTGTATTTATGTTGTAGATCAACTGATACTTCTTAACTAAATACTCTTGCAACCTGTGAATCATCTGATTAGAGTCTATTGTTACCTCTTCAGGGAAATAAAGTCCCCCTTTACAATAAGAGCTCTTTATTCCATGGAATTTTTCTATACATTCATCTTTAGTTAACAATAAAGATTCGTAATCATTTTCTTTGTTGATTTTGTGTAACTCTTCTATAAGTGCCAACTCCTCTCCATTAGAAGCAATATAAACCGTACCTTCTTGACGTAATGTGAGATTGAGTTCTTTTTGCAAAGATAAATATGTTCGTAAAGAGTCTAAACCGTATTGTTGCCACTTGCTATCTAGCCCTGAAGGCACAACTTGTCCAAAATTTCTAACAGTTGCGCCCATCGGTTTGTTATCTTTTTCTATTAGACGAACACTTAAACCCATTTGCATGGCATGGTAGGCATGGAATGTTCCTAGCACTCCGCCACCAATTATAATAAGATCAGTTTTTCTATTCATTAAAAGCTAAAATTTCTGATTGTAATTTTTGTGATTTATAAAATTTGTATTTGAAATAAAAAAATGAAACAACTATAACCGCACTGCCAAATACTGATAATAAAAGGGCTGCTTTTATGAAAAAATTCAACCATGATAATGAAGGTTGCCCAAAGTTTTTATATAACAACACTGCCATACTGCCCAAATAACCAAAAGAATCTGCCAAATAGATCAAAAAACCTGAGTTTCCTTTTATCTTAAAAGTTGCAATCATTCTATCAAAAAATATACAGTTAAATGGAACATAGCTGATGTATAATCCAAATCCTGAAATGATCATCCACCACACCGGAGATAACTGCCCTTTACTGAAAAACCAAGTGCTGATGCCTATTGAAAGTGTTCCTAAAAAGATCAAATAATGGTATGTATATAATGCTTTAATATTACTTTTTATGAAGCCTAATAATCCTAAAATTACCAGCACCCCAAACGCAATAGGGATTTCTGAAGCAGTATATATACCGGCACTCTCCTCATAGCCCAAGGCATCCCAAAGTTCTCTTGAAAAATTATCTCTAAAGTCTCTGAAAGCTGTTAGTGCAATGTAAAAAAGTATTAAAGCCGTCAATCCGAAAGCAAAACGAAGAAATATTTTTTTACGTTCTTTATGGCTCAACCTTACTCTTTTGCTTTTCAATTTTTCCTCTTCTTTTGTAGGTTTAGGTATCTGCTCTAGCAGATAAGCAAATAACAGTAAAAAAGGGAAAAACAATGCTCCGGTAACAGCCGGCATCCAAAATTCTGATACCTCCCATTGATCCATTGTAAACTTACCAACGGATTTTACAAAACCTGAAGACACTATAAAACTTGAACTTAAAGCTATCCCTAAAATTTCTGTAAACCTTCTTCCTTCCAAATAAGAAAATACGATACCCCAAATCATCCCCAAAGGGAAACCATTTAAAAACAAACAAACAATATTAAAGGGTTGAGGAATAACAGCGAATAGAATTAAGGCTATTTCAGCAAAGGCAATCAAACCAATAATGTAAGGTACTCTCTGCTTTTTTTTCATTTCAGATATAACTTTTATACCCACAAACTTGGAAAGCATATAGCCAAGTACCTGCGATAAAATAAGCCATATTTTATAGTCTATCTCTAAAAATGTTAGATCTTGAAATGTAGCTACAGAAAAAGGTTTTCTAAAGGCATACATACAAAAGTAAGCCCCAAAAGAGGCTACACTTGCCAAAAGTATGTGTTGGATGTTTTTAGATGCTTCATAAAAAAAGCCACTGCCTACTACCTAAACAGCGGCTAAATAACTAACTAACTCAAATAATCATTTAATGAATAAATCAAGAATAAATTGGTCGGTAGTATTCTGTATTTTTAATTCAGTTATCTTTTCTATAATCGGTACAACTTGATTGGTATATACCTGTGATTTTTTTGAAATCTCTCCCATAGGTTTTATATTAGGCCCTATGATTGCCATCCATGTTTGATCAGCATCTTTTACTTTTGAACCATGCCCTGTCCATAAAGATTCTTTTGATGCCCCTACACCTCTACCATGGTCTGTTGTAATGATAAAATAAGTATTGTCTTTATAAAACGGATTGCTTTGAACATAATCCCACAAATCTGCTATTAAACCATCTGTATTGTTCAATGATTTTATGTAAAAATCAAAAAGACCGCCATGGGCAAAATCATCAGTTTCGCCATAAGCTATGTATACAATTTTCGGCTGATTCTTTTTAATGTATTCCTTTGCGTAATGATGTGTATAGACATCTAACCTTACGGACTCCCATATGATTGGAGCTTGTCGTTGAGATTCATTTAAAAACTTTTCAATTTCTGTTAAATTACCTGTAGTATCCATATATCCTGCATTTACAGGGACTCCGCTTCTTTTATCATTAATAATAAAAGGAAAAACATCCCAACTGCCAAAAGCAGCTACTTTACCTTTATAGGTGCTTGTGGCATTTAACTTTTCTAAAACGGTAATATTGGGATTATAAGCTTTGTTATTGCTGTTAATGTGCTCATCATCAGCTTTACCGGTAAGGATCTCGTTATATCCCGGATACGAAAAAACCATCGTATTGGTTAAATTCATATCACTACCTTTTTCTCTGTTTCCATAAAGTTGTCCCTTTTGAACAATAGTACTCCAAAAGAAAGGCATAAGTTTTTTTCTATTTTCAGTTTCGGAGTTCCCAACAAACTTTTCTTTCAATAATTTTGCATTATCCGTGTACTCTTTGTTGTTGAGCAATACAGTGTCAATTCCTTTAAATACTTCTTGCCACCTTACACCATCAAGGGTTATTAAAAATACATTGGGGGCTTCATTGTTTTTTTGCTGTGCTTTTCCTTCAACTGAAATGAACACTAAAAGGATACAAATAATTTTAATGATATTTTTTTTCATTGTTATAAGTTTTTAAATAGTTGCGATATTTTCTTCTAATATAGTTAAAGCTGTGTTTAGTTCTACTCTGTTTATGGTTAATGCCGGGCACAACTGGATAACATTACCTGATGATATTTTAAAACTTAACCCTTTATCAAGGCATTGATACATTATTTTTTCTACTTCTTCAAAAGCCTTCTCTTTTGTTTTTCTGTCTTTTACAAGTTCAATACCCCATAGTAATCCTATCCCTCTCACATCACCAATACAATTATATTTTTCTTTTAAGCAAAGTAATCTTTCCTCCATATATTTACCATCTTCAACAACTTTTTTCAACAAACCTTCCTTTTCTATAACCTCAATTGTAGTAAGTGCTGCCAACGAACCTAAAGGGCTTTTTTCATGGGTATAATGACCTAAAGAAATGGCTCCAAAACGATTGTATTTATCTCTGGTAACGATAGCTGCCTGCGGAAAGATTCCGCCCCCCAACCCTTTGCCTAGGCATAGAATATCTGGTGTTACATCATAATGCTCAAAGGCAAACATTTTTCCTGTTCTACCCAGCGCAATAGGTATTTCATCAAAAATTAGTAGCGCTTTATATTTATCACAAAACTCCCTAACCTGTTTCCAAAAATTGGCAGACGGAATCTGCACATCAGTGTTTCTAACCGTCTCCGCAATAAAAGCACCTATATCATGCTCTTTTTCAAATACATATTCAATATACTCCAAACATTTATTTTCATTACCCTCAAATATACCTCTGTATGTTACTGGCGGTGGCACTCTTTCCACTCCAGGTAATAACGGCCCTAGATTCTTTCTGAAAACGGCTTCACCGCCGGCACTGATAGCATCTATAGATGCTCCATGAAACGAATCCCAAAAGGACATTACTTTAAATTTTCCTGTTACTACTCTTGCTAACTTCAATGCAATCCCCACTGCCGAACTTCCATTAGGTGTCAGTAATACACGGTTTAAATCTCCAGGAGTTAATGAAGCTAGCTTTTCAGCAAATGTAACTGCCAATTCATTCGTAAATCTTCTTGTTGAAAAAGTAAGTTTTTGTAGTTGCTCTGTAAGTCTTTCAACAAGCAATGGGTTTGAAAAGCCTACCTGATGTACACTGTTTCCATGAAAATCCAAATATTTTTTTCCTTCAAGATTTTCAATATAAGGGCCTTCGCAATTACCCAGTACATCTAAACAAGGAGTTGACATGGATTGATGTAAAAAATAACGAGCATCTTTTTCTAACAACAACTGTGTAGCGGCGTGTGTTTGCTTTGAATTCCACTGCTCTCTTTCTGTAGAAGTATTGATATCTCCTTCGGTAACCTTATATAACTTATCTTGATTCATAAGGTCCAAATTTTTGTTTTACTTCTCTATTCTCAGACTTTTCATTCAACACATAAACCTCATATCTATCACCATTATCATACACTCTTACCACAATATGCCCTTCTTTACTTTTGTATTTATCGATCATCCCTCCAATAACACTTATATTTGATGCCAGCATAGCTGTTGCGAACACATCTCTTTCTCCGGGATATAATTCATCAGATAACAGTCTTCTAAGCACATTATTATCAGGATGGTCTGATGACCATGTTTGTCCAATCCACACCCTGGGGCGGATAGTTCTTACATAAAATTTGTTTTGTGAATCTCTGTTTCCATGGTGATTTAGTGTGGCTACATCCACTGGGCCAACTACCGGGGCAATATGAGACTCAACTCTGTTAAAATCAGTTTCACCCAGACCATCTACTCCGTTTATATCACCTCCTGTAAAATAATCAAACTTACCGTACGATATTTTAATGCAAGTACTTAAAGAATTTTCACCAACATATTCATCTTGCGTATACAATTTATAATTATTATCACCTTCACCTGTCCAAACCATTCCGTTAACGGCAATATTTCTAACCAAAAAGTTCGGATACTTTTTCGGGAAATAATTTAAAACTATTTGATCCTTAACACCAGCTTGCAATACCTGATGTTCTAATCCATTTGTGTTTTTTTGATATTCAATAAACTTCCAATAATTTTTTAATGTTGGGATCATCTTATAGGAATCATGCTCATTGATCTTTTGCTGAATTTTAGCATCCTTAAAATCAACGGGGAAATTGTAACCTCTGTCCAATACTATTTTTATAGGCAAAGTTGTTCCAACTGTAGTAATACCAGTTAGTTGATAACCACCTTTCTTATCATACATTCTAGTACTGTCAACCTCGCCAAAATGATCATCATGATAATGTGTTATTAAAGCATAATCCAATTGTTTTTGCCTATTGTTTGGATGAAATTGTTTGATATATTCTACAATCCATTCCGGTGCAGATTTTGTTCTGTTTGGTAATAATGGTACATTTCTGTCAGACAATGTTCTAGGATGTGTTTCCGAGGTATCTCCTACATCAACCAACATGGTTGTTCCATCCGGAAAAATATAAAATGCAGCATCTCCTCTCCCAGTACTGATATGATGTAATTCCAAAACTCCTTCTTGCCACTTAGGATACTCCAACGTCTGTGAAAACACATTCAATTGTAATAAAAAACCAACCGTTATTAAGCAAAATTTCTTACACATTATCTAAAACTTGTTGTTGGAATAATTTGTTTTGGGATGGAATTACTTTTATAATAAACATCTAACCAACCTGAGCCACCTGCATTGAACCATGTAACTTCTAAATCATACACACCAGGCTCTAACTTTTTACTTCCTTTTTTTTCTAAAACACCATGTTCGCCATCATTATCAACAATCAACTCTCTGTTTAGGAAAAGTCTACTTCCATCATCTGACCTAAGAAAAAATGAATATTCATCTTCTTGCTCAATGTTGATCTTTGTTTTAAAATTAACTAAGGTATTTTCTTTAATTTCCTGAAGAATTTCATCAGAAGTAATCTCAAAGCAAGTCCCTATAGCATTTGGAGTTTTACCTTTTGTATTGATAACAGAAGTTATCTTTGGTAAATAAAACAATTCATATGCTACCGGAGGCTGATAATCTGCTGGTTTTATTCTATAAAAACTTTCAGCAACGGTACTTGCAATTTTTCCTTTATGGAAAATTGCAGCTTTAACAACAGTATTGTTTGTCAATAGTACATTATCACTATATTTTTGAGAATTTATAGAGGGCATTGAACCATCCAATGTATAATGTATTGATGTAGAATCATTTATATTTGAAAAAGATAGAAATGTCTTTTCATTAAATAATCCACCAGGTTTTTTATTGGAAGTATAAGAAGGTGAAAATTGGGGTTCTTCCAGCATTTCTTTTATAGGGTAATCATCAGTAATATTATAGCCTTCAAAAGCCATTTTTGCAGGTTTTCCTATCCATGCATAGGGCATCTTTAAATTCAATGCAAAAGCAACTGTGGCAGCATTATCATATTGATATATAGGGAGTTTTATCTCATAGCCTTTTTTTACAGATTTCCCGTAAATTATAAAAGGAATCTCCATTTCATTAAGTGTTTCGCCACCATGTCCTTTGCCAATCCCTCCATGGTCCGCACTAATAATAACCAGTGTATTAACAGCCATGCCTGCATTTTTTACAGATTGTAATATTTTGTAAAGCAGTTTATCTGCTTTTTCAACACTTTTGTAATATTTTTCAGTTCCATAGCCGTATTCATGGCCAGCATGATCTATATGATCAAAATGTATGAATGTAAATGTTGGTTTTTTTGCTTCAATATAATTTGATGCCAACGTTACTGTTTCGTCTTCAGAGGATGCATCAACATCATAATCAACTGCACTTTTTTCGAATAGCCTGCCAAATCCTCCCCAATCATAAATCGCTCCTATTTCTGCCTTTGGTAATTGTTTATCAATCAAATGAAAAATGGTTGGAAAAATAAAATCTTCTGATTCTGTAATAGCAGGTAACGTAAAATTATCTTTTTCCCATGCATTAGATGTTATACCGTGTTGTTCTGTATCTGCACCCATAATCATGGAAGCCCAGTTAGAACTGGAACTAGAGGGTAAAACTGCTCTTTGATGAAATGTGTAAGAACCATTTTGTATGATAGAGTCAAAAACTGGGGTATTCGCTTTTTTTATTCCATCAGGACTCAATCCGTCAAAGCCAATAACAACCACGTGTTTGATTCCTAAATCTTGTTGTTTTGGTTCATGATAGCATGACCATAGAAGCATAACTCCTATGGCCATTACTATTATTTTATATTTTTTCATAAAGAGATATGATTACAGGAATGACTAATTTTCCCACCAAACTTTCGATGTAATTTTATCTCCTCCACTCATACGAGCTACTGCTGTATTATAATTTTCTTTATTTAATACTGCTTCATTACCCGGATATTCAAAACGACTGGGGTAAATATCATAAAAAGCATCAGGACCAGGTTCTATAGTATTTGGGAAGCCCGTTCTTCTGAATTCTATAAATCCTTGAAAATCAGTATAAAATAAAGCTATGTACTTTTGATTAATAATAGTTTCTAATTCTCCATCATAAGCTACACCTGTAGTTGATAAATAATTGGCAGGCATATTTACACCCCAATATGCAAAATTAGAGGCAACACCTTCATTATATAAAGTTTGTGCATCTGCGCTAATCCAGTTTCTTTGTGCAGCTTCAGCTAAAATGAACATTACCTCTGAATGGATTATAAAACGTGCTTGATTAGAATTAGGTGTTAAATAGAAATACCCGATATTGAATTTAGACAAGAATGAATCTCCACCTTTATATTCATATGCAGGACCATCTACTATTCCATTTTGCATTCCCTGAACTTCCAGTGTTCCATTTACAACTGAATTAGCAGTTGGATCTGCAATAAATTCCAATCGAGGATCATTAAAATTCTTTAAAATACCCACAAAGTGTTCTGCAATACGATATTCATTATATGAACCTACTCGGTATCCTGATTCTTCGGTTACAGGATGTGCAAATGGGCTTGATGTTGAAAAAGTTATAGAAGCATTGTCTGCATTAGACATTATATATGGATTAGCAATTGGAGCATCATAAATTGTTTTTATAACACTTGCTGCTTTTGAAGGATTTACCTCACTTAAACGTAAAGCTAAGCGAAGCCTCAACGAATTGGCAAATTTTCTCCAAACAGTAACATCTCCTCCAAAATACAAATCACCATCAACATTATTAGCACCGTCTAAAAGGGTATTGGCTTCTGCCAACATATCTAATAGCCCATTATAAATATCTTCTTGTGTATCATAAAATGGCGTATAGTTTTCTTCAGTTGCCTGGTTTACTTCAATAAAAGGAACATCACCATACATATCCGTTAAAATACTAAAGAGCCATGCCTGCATTACTTTAGAAACACCTGCGTAGTTATCAAACCCTTTTTCATTTGCAATTTTTTCTAAAGCTTTAGCATCGCTGATAGCAAGATATAAGTTATTCCATAATCCTGATTGAGAGCCCCATTCAAAAAGATCGAACTCTGTAAAAACGATACGGGCTCCATATTGCCCCATTAAATTACCTTCACTCCAAGCATCTCCAACTAGTTCGTTTACTGCATTATTCTCTAAATTTGTAAGCAGTATTTCTGGATGTAAGTCAATATTTGAAGCCACATCCGGATTTTCATTGGATACATCAAAATCTGTACAGCTATTTACTAATATAGCTAGTGCAAAAACAGTTAAAAAGATTATTTTTTTCATGTTGTATTTTTTTCAGTTCAATTAAAATTTAAAGTCAAGTGCAAAACCGATACTTCTTGTAGAAGGTACTGTTGCGTCTTCAACACCTGGCACATACTTACCTCCACCGAATGATAACAACTCCGGATCACCATGATTAAAGTCTTTTGCCCATAACCAAAGATTATTTCCTATAACAGATATTGATAAGCTGCTCATTTTTAGTTTTTGGACAAACTTTGTTGGCAGGTTATAGCTAAGTCTAGCTTCACGAAGTTTAATAAAGGTTGCATCATACATTCCTTCACTTTCATTTTGCCTTCTATACCTATTATTATGGTAAGCATTGGCAGATACAATTACATCGTTAGGAGTATATCCTGTTACATTACCATCTGCATCAAACACTTCTCTAACACCTGCACCAATTATACCATCAGTATATGTTACACCATCACCATTAGTATATGTTAGCCCAGAGTCAAGTATACCCGGATGTGCCCCACCATGTTCAGGATCACGACCCCAAAGTGTTTCAACAACATTACCTGAGGTAGCTGCAATTAAACGAGTTCTGGAAAGTAGCTCTCCCCCTTGTCTCCAATCAAATAAGAAGTTTAGTGAAAAGTTCTTGTACTTAATAGTATTGTTCCAACCCAAAGTAAAATCTGGGTTAAAATTTCCAAGTTTCCTTAACGTGTTATCCTGTTGTACTAAACCTTCTTTAAAAATAACTTCTCCATAATATGGGCTATTTTCATCTTCAACTCGAACCAATCCTGTACCCCACATATCGCCTAAAGAACCTCCTTTTTCTGCTATAAGGGTGATGCCGTTACCTCCATAAGAATATTGATCTACATTTTCTGAAAGCTCTAACACTTTGTTTCTGTTTAAACCAAAATTGAAAGTAGTATTCCATGTGAGATTTTCTGTTCTTACAGGAACTATATCTAATAATACTTCCACACCATGATTTCTAATTTTACCAGCATTAATGTAGCGCCCCGTTTTACCTGTTTCATAAGGTAGGTCTACTCTAAATATTTGATTTTTAGAAACTGTATTATAATATGTAGCATCTAAAGAAATTCTATTTTTTAAAAATCTTATATCTGTTCCTACTTCGTATGAAGTTTGAATTTCAGGTTTTAGATTGAAGTTTGCTAAAGTCCTATCAGGATAAGCCGTTAAGTTACCATTAACACTTGCGCCATATTGAAAAGAATTCTGCAAATTATATGGGTCTGTATCATTACCAACCTGTGCCCAACCTGCTCTTAATTTAGCGAACGATATTGTATTATCATTTGTTAATCCCAAAAGAGCAGACATAATAACACTTAAAGAAGCTGATGGATAAAAATATGAGTTGTTTTGACTTGGTAAAGTTGAAGACCAATCGTTACGAGCAGTTAAATCTAAATAGATTTTATTATCCCAAACTAGTTGCGCAAACCCATATATAGAGTTAATTTGTTTTTCAGGACGATGAGTAGCCTGAACTAAATCACCATCTACGTTTGCAAGCGAATAAATTTCCGGTAAATAAAGCTTATTAGCAGCAATTGAATTAAAATGATTCTTTTGTACCATTCTATTACCTCCAACATTTGCATTAACGCTAAACTTATCATTAAAAGTTTTATCAAAAGACAATAAGAAGTCTAAGTTTGTTTCTGCAAAATTTATTTTATCTTCTCTATACTGACCTTTGTTAAAACGTTGAGTAGAGTATGCTCTCTTAAAAAATCTATATTCAGAGAAGAAGTCTCTGGCTCCACGAACCATAAATTTCAAGTTATCATTAAAACTATACGTAGCAGAAACGTTTCCAATAATTCTATCTTTTGCTAATCCATTAGTGTTTTCATACATAGTAAAATATGGATTATCATGATAGTTATAGTTATAGTTGAATTGCTGAAAACCTTCTAATCCATTTTGCCAATAGTTTCTTAAATTTTTAACATTAACCTGTTGCCCCCACCAAATAAATAAATACATAACTGATTCTGTACCATATCCATTAACATGTCTATTATCAGAGTCTGTCCTTATATAATTAACTCTAGAAGAAACTTTAAGTTTATCAGTTAAATTATAATCACCAGATAAAGAAACTGTATTTCTTTTTATATCTGTATTAGGCAACATGCCTTCATTATCAAGGTTGGTAAAGCCTACTCTATAGTTTCCATTTTCATTAGAACCATAAAAAGAAATACTATTACTTAATGTTGTACCCGTTTCTAAAAAATTCTTAGCAGGGTTTCCTCCATATACAAAAGGAGTTGGTGTAATAACACCTCTTCTATCTAAATCCACCCCTGAAGTACCTAATATAAAGTCTAGACCATGTACATCACCTCCTCTTAATCCTGTTGAAGTTGGTGAATCATGTTGCGCTCTTAATGTACCGTCTAATCTTGGCCCCCATGATTCATCTACGCCATCATATGTACCATTTCCATAACCATCATAAAATTGGAAATCAAAATTCTTCCCTTGGCCATATAATCCTTGATATTCAGGAACTTTAAGCGCAGATTCAAATGTAATTTTTGAACTTAATGAGACCCCAAATCTTTTACCTTTACCTGATTTTGTTGTAATAACAATTGCACCATTGGCTGCTCTGGAACCATATAATGCCGTTGCATTTGCACCTTTTAAGACAGAAATTGATTCTACATCATCTGGGTTAATTTCACCTCCCCCGTTTCCAAAGTCAAGGTTCATATTACTGGCATCTACTCTAGTATCTGAACGAGTATCTGTACTATTATTAATAGGAATACCATCAACTATAAATAGTGGCTGGTTATCACCATCCATGGATGAGTATCCTCTAATTACCACTGATGATGATTGCCCCGGTCCGGCACCATTGCTTACAACTTGTACTCCTGCAGTTCTTCCTGATAAAGTACTTACCATATTAGTACTTGTTGATTGAGATATCTCAGACCCATCTACCTTTTGGAGAGCATATCCTAGTGATTTTTCATCTCTGGTAATGTTCAATGCTGTTACAACCACCTCATCTAATGATTCAGAAGAAGCTTCCAATGTGATACTACCCATATCAAGTACTTGCGATGCCTGCAATGTTATGGGAATAATTTTATCAGAAAAACCTAAGAAGGAAATTTGAACTTCATAAGTTCCAGGTTCTATCCCTAATATTTCAAATTTACCGTCAAAATCAGAAGTAGTTCCTTTCTGAGTTCCTTTTAACAAGATTGTTGCGCCGGGTAATGGCACATCTTGTTCCAGAACTACACCTTTAATACTAGCTGTAGTATTTTGAGAATACACATTAGATATTACTAACAGTAACACCACAGTTAAAAGTTTGGTCA